>CAMMYR010000030.1 GCA_946528255.1 uncultured Methanomicrobiales archaeon
CTTTCCGTCCTGAATGGATATGGCATCCTGGGCGCAGGATGACAGGCATTTCCTGCATCCCCTGCATTCGTCCCTGTCCACAACGGGCTTCCCGGCCGAGTGCATGTCCATCTTCCCGGCCCTGGAGGCGCAGCCCATGGCCAGGTTCTTGATGGCTCCGCCGAAGCCGGCGAGCTCGTGGCATTTGAAGTGGGATAATGTGATTATGACATCGGAATCGGCGATGGCGCGTGCGATCTTCGCATTTTTGACGTATTCGCCGTTTATCGGGACATCGACGTCGTCGGTGCCCTTCAGACCGTCGGCGATGATCACCTGGCATCCGGTTGACAGGGGGCTGAATCCGTTGGCGTAGGCGGTATCGATGTGCTCCACCGCGTTCTTCCTCCTGCCGACGTAGAGGGTGTTGGAATCGGTCAGGAACGGTATTCCTCCCTTCTCCCTCACGGCATCCGCGACGACCTTTGCGTACTGTGGCCTCATGCCCATGACGTTGCCGTACTCGCCGAAGTGGGTCTTGATCGCAACCATCTGCTTCTCCATATCGATATCGGAGATGCCAGCGGCGCGTATCAGCCTGTCCAGCTTGTTCATCAGGCTGTCGTCCGTCTTGCAGACCATGTCGGTGAAGAATACCTCGGATGCCATGCGGGGATGTTCATCTTTGATAGGATTTATGCTTTGGGGCGATACGGTGCGGAAGCCCTCCCGATGCACCATCATTAACAATTGTTAGACTCCCAGGAGATATTATAATCCCGCTATTGTCCCGTGAGCGACAAAACACCGTTTCCGTCGGGGACCAACTTATATACTGGAATCCGATAGACCGTTTCCAACGGGTATAGCACCCGCAGGTGGTACAGATGTACAGCATGAGTCCTTATTCGGGCCCTCTCCTCAACGACGAGGAGTCCATCCGCAAGTACAACGACGAGAAGCAGTGGGGGCTTCACATCGCGATCGATCTCGGAGAATGCGATCACGATAAGATCAGCGACGGCGAATACATCAAGAAGTTCGCCATCGACCTCGCGGAGCACATCAAGATGAAAAGATACGGCGAGCCCATAGCCGTCAGGTTCGGAGCCGAGCCCAAGGTCGAGGGATATTCCCTGATCCAGCTCATCGAGACTTCATGCATCGCCGGCCACTTCGCCGAGGACACCGACAGGGCGTTCATCGATGTCTTCTCCTGCAAGGAGTTCCCCCCTGAGTCCACCGCCAACTACTGCAAGGATTACTTCGGCGCCAAGAAGATGCAGTATGCGACCCTCTTCAGGGACATCTGATTCTCAAACCAATGCCCCGGGTGCGCCCGGGGCCATACCATCATTCAAAGACGATCCGGGCATCCCCGATGGGATGGATTCCAGGTTCTTGGATTCGAAAAAGGGAAAGGTGGTGCGGCGGATTATCCGCCGCACCGTTCTCAGGGTCTGCGCGCCTTGACGATCGCCAGCGCCGAGAGGATGCCCACTGCGGCTATGGCGGCCACGGCTGCGGGCACGAGGGAGTCGGACGATCCGGAATCATCCTCGTCCCCATCGTCTATCGGACCCACGCTGAACGCATAGATGGACAGATGGGTGATGGTCATCCCGAGGGTGTTGTTGGCTTCATCGTATGCGCACTCGACCTCCTCGACCGTTCCGTCCGCGCCGACCCAGTAGGCATGGTCGTACGCGGTCTCGGTGATGATGGTCACATGGGCGGTCCCGCTGAGCTCGTAGATGGCATGGGCCCCCACGAAGATCCTGATGGACGCGGCGGGGTTGTCCCCGATGACCTCCCTCTGCTCCTCGGTCAGATGGGACGGGTCCACCCATTCGATGACGATGACCGCATCCCTGTCCTCCTGGGCGATGCCGGAGACGGTCACGGGGTCCAGGTGGAGGATCCTGCCTCCGCCGATGACCTCTATGGAGTATCCGGCGGTGGAGGCCTCGGAGAGGAACTCCGCGGGTATCTCGATGGATCCGGAGTGGGTGTCGAACACGATGGCGACGCTGCTCGGGCCGATATCGGCCAGCAGGCGCTCCGCTTCGATCAGGAGGCCGGTGTCCGGTTCGGGCATGTATATCTCCGCGGTATCGGGGGTGTAGGCCACGATGACCGAGCCCTCGTATCCGTCTTTGATCTCCACGCCGTAGGACCCGTACATGCTGGCGATGGAGCCGTCAGCGCGGTACTCCTCCTCCACGGTCCTGTACCACAGGTCGCCGAAGCCGTCGGTGTACGTCCTGCCGAGGGACTCCCTGTAGTGGCCGTCGGGCCAGGTGGTGGTCTCGTGGACGGTGTTCTGCACCGGTCCGGACCTCCAGGTGATCTTCTCGCGCTCGATCACGGTCACCGATCCATCCTCGTTCTCGATTGTCTCCGTCTCCCTCTCGATGATCATATCGGGTTCCGGCTCGGGCGGGATGGGGCGGTACTCCTCCCAGACGGCTATCAGCTTGATATCCGTCATGACGGGGGACTGGAAGTCGTAGGCCTCGGTGGAGCCCTCGAGGGTCCACTTGGCCAGCTTGTAGCCCTCCTTGGTGGGGTTGGCCGGTTTCTGGACCGCATCGCCCCTGTAGACCGTCTCATCCGGTACGGCGGATCCGCCGGAGGAGTCGAAGGACACCACGCACTCCCACTTGGGAGTCAGGGTGATGTTGGACTCGATGGGCGTATCGAAATCGAACAGGGTGCCGTCGTCCAGGAACCATCCAGAGAAGACGCAGCCCTCGATCACGGGGTCCGCGGGCCTCGGGACGGTATTGCCGTTCTCCACCATGACGATCTGCGTCCCGGAGGGGAACTTGAATGTCACGCTGTGCTCGTTCTGCGACCAGACGGCGTACAGCGTCACAGCGCCTCCGTCCTCCATGCTGAGGGCGTTCACTATCCTGTCGGAGACCACGACGGGTCCGTCGGAGGTGGTCGCCCATCCGACCAGCCACCATCCCTCCCTGGAAATGGGGGATGCGTCTATGGGCACGTCCTTGGCCTGGCTGGAGAGCCTCATGGGGGGCATCTCCCCCTCGCCGCCGTTGGCGTCGAAGTAGGCGGTATACGTGTGGACCTTCCAGTTGGCGACCAGCTGGTGGTTCTCGTGGATCGGCGTGGACGCGTCGAACGGGGTATCCGAGGTGATCGTGTAGCCGGCCGGGTTGCTGCTGTCGAACTTGAACTCGTACCATCCCAGGAAAGTCATTCCGGGGATCCTGGGCGGGTAATCCCTGGGCAGCTCTATGGTGCCGCCCTCCTCGGTCACGACGGCGGAACCCATCTGGCGGGGGTCCTTGCCTCCGCTGGCGCTGTAGAACTTCACGGTGTACAGCGCGGACGTGGTCGTCCAAGTGGCGACCAGGTTCACATTGCCGTTGACCCTGCTGGCCCCGGTGAACTGCAGTCCGTCGGGGACGGTGATCCATCCGGCGAAGCTGAAGACGGCCTCGCCCTCGGGGTCCCTGGTCGGAACCGGCAGGGTGCCGGCGGTCTCCCCCGCCTTGACGGTGATGGGCTCGCAGGGCGTTCCGCCGGTGGAGTCGAAGGTGATGGTGTACACGGTCTCCCAGACGGCATCGGCCCTTGTCTCCGCGCCCAGGGCGGATCCCAGCGTATCGATGTTCAGGGGTTCCGTGCCTATGACCCATCCCGTCAGCCTGGCATCGGTCTTGCTGACGGACGGCGGGTTCCCGATAGCCTGGTAATCGGCGATCCTCCTCTCCTCCACCAGGGTCTCGCCGTTGTAGAACCTGATTATGTGGTTCCCGGTGATCTCGATGGTGTAGCTGCCTCCGAACAGGTAGAAGGAATCATCCGCGCACTTTATGCTTCCGTAGAAGTACACATCGTTGTTGCCGTCGCCTGCGGGAGCGCGGGAGTATCCGAACTCCGTGGGGTCCGTGGAGGCGGCGAGGTAGTTGCCGGCGTTCAGGGGATCCCACCCGTAGTGGATGTCCAGCACGGGTTCCGCCTGCGACAGGTCGCCGCAGTTGGATATGGATGATGTGCGGACCGTCTCCGTCTCCCCGATCTTCTCGTAGGGGTAGGAGACGTTGCCGTCTTCCAGGTAGAAGGCGTAGAGGTGGATCTCCGACTCGCTGCCGACCGGCATGCGGTCGCCGGGGGCGTAGCTGTAGACCTTGGTCGAGCCGTCTTTTACCGCCCAGCCCACGAAGATGTGGCCGTCGTACCTGAACTGCTGCGCGATCAGCTGTATCCTTCCGTCGGTCGGCAGCTCGAAGTACTTCAGCGGGTCGGAGCTGTCGGCGTTGTGGTAGTACACCAGGTACGTTCCGCTGGTCGTGTACAGGGAGATATCCTCCTTCATGGTCAGGAGGTATCCGCTGCCGGCCCCGGTCCCGGTGTGGGGCAGGGCGGTGGAGTCGTCCATGGACGGATCGGTGTACCAGAGCCTGCCGGCGGGGTGGTTGCCAAGGACGGCGGTGGAGTACAGCGGTATGTTAAGCCCGCTGCTGGCCTCATCGTTAACGGTGAGCGTGAATCCCATGGATGTGGAGTTCTCGATCTTCTCTCCGTCGACGAAGAACGTTATGTTGGTCGATTTCACCTTGGTCTTGATGTTCAGCGTCACATCGCTATGGACGAAGAAGGACCAGCTGTAGGTGTTGTCCATCTCCCTGACGGGCTCCCCGAGTTCGGTGCCCGCGTAGGATGAGGCGGCCAGCGTGGCCTGCAGGTCCAGATCGTAGCCGGATGCCGGCCTGACGATCACCAGGACATCGGTGTGGTTGCCCAGCACGTACTTCCCTTCCGAGGGCTCTATGCTGATGTTGGTGCTCACGGAGCCGTGCTCGTCGACCGAGTATCTGAAATCGAATTTCTCCGGGCTCCACACGGCCGCCAGCGTGACATTGGATGTCAGTTCGATGATGATCTTGCCATCGGTGATGGGGTACACGGTCCCGCCCATGGCGTATGCGTTGCTGAACGTGGCTCCGGTGTCTGGCAGGGGGATCGGCACCTCGACGAGTCCGGAGATGGCCATCTTCGTCACCCTGGTGGACGTATTGCCTCCGCCGATGTCGTACTTGGAGAACGGCGTGATGAAGCTGATCTCGTACTCCTCGAGGGGGTAGTCGGCGGTCAGGGTGACGGTTCCGCCGGTCGCCTGTTCCAACGTGTAGAGGGTGACGGTGTAGTAGTACACCCCGCCCTCGTAGGAGATGTTGGGATCGTCCGCGATGCTGGATGACCATCCGGTCATGGCCTCTCCCGCCCTGGGATTCATGGCGGGGAGCTGGACCTTCTGCTCGAAATAGGCGGTCTTGGATTCCCATCCCCCGTCCGCCAGGTCCCCCGGGTCTCCTATCTTCAGGGTGACCGAGAGCCTGTCGTAGTACACGGAGAACACGGGCATGCTCTCTGTGTAACCGTCCCAGGACGCCTCGCTGGCGCCGATCAGGGTGGCAACGCCGGTGCCGGTGTTGATGGACGACGAGAACAGATCCCCGTCCCCGTCGGGGTCGACTACGTGGTGCACATAGAGGCCGACAAGCTGGGCGTTGTAGAATTTGGACCAGAGCCTGCCGTCGTCGTGCTTCAGGAGAGGTAGGACGGGCTCCACGGGGACCTTGGAGTATTCGCCGCCATCGACGTCCTTCGCATAGATGTTCACTTTGACGGGCTTGCTGACCGCATCCTTCTTCACGGGCCCGTATACGATGCAGTAGTTGCCATTCATCTCGTCTGTGAGGTGGATCACGGTGCTGTCGTCCAGAACATGGTATCCGTACAGGGGGAACTCGTATTCCCCGGTGCCTGTGTTGTAATCGAGGAACCATCCGTCGTAGGTCTTGGCGGCCATCTCCGGCGGGAGGTGGGTAGGCAGCAGCTGGTCGCCGAACTTGACGCCATCCCTGTAGTAGCTGATCGTGGTGTCATCCTCGATGGCCCTGTACTCGATGTTGTAGTACACCGGTTCGGTCCTCACGACGATGAACGCGGGCTTGTCGTACTTGGTCCAGTTGAGGTGGAAGGACTCCGTGGCGTTGTGCCCCTCTGTGCTGGCGCCCTCGTGGTAGTTGTAGTTCATGTTGAGGATGAACTTCTCCTCGTCGCCCACGGTGTCGGGGTACCCCGCGAAGACGGTATAGGAGTATCCCGAGGCGATTGTGATGTCGACCGAGGGCAGCAGGCCCTCAGGGTTGTGGATGATCTTGTCAGTGGGCTGTCCGAAGATGAGGGTATCCAGGGCGCCCACGTACTTGGTGAATCCGAGGACGGATCCCTCGGAGATGCTGGTCTCGACGTACCTCTCCTCGCCGTCCACGGTGATGGTGGCGCCATCTATGATCCTGGCGGATATCACGTAGAACGTGAAATCGGTGTTGCTGGTCAGGTCGACGACCAGGTCGCCGTACATGACGCATTCCTGCTGGTTCCCGTCTTCGGTATAGCGGAGCACCAGGTTGTAGGTCCCCAGCGGGATGTAGTCGACGAAGACCTTGGGGGAGTTGGGCGCAGCGGACCTCAGGGGCAGGGGGAACTCCTCCCCGGTCGTCTTCTCCCTGACGAAAGCCTCCGTCCTGTCCATCTCCTCCTGGGAGATCTGATTGCCGTCGATGATGAGCATTGCCCTGAGGATCTTCTTTCCAATATCGCTGGCGGAAATGGTGCAGTTCCCGGTGACCATGGCCATGGTAGTGGAGGCGAATATGTCCTCGACCACGCAGTTGCCGGTGGGCGCCCACAGGTTGAACTGATAGTGCTTGCTGATGGGATAGTATGCGATCTCCAGGACATCGCCGTAGTGGGCGGTGAAGGAGGACGGGTTGGCGATCATCGTCCTGCTGCCGTCCTCGCCGACCCTGAACACTGCGACATCGCCGTCCTGGGTGTCGATGATGCCCACGGTGTAGTCGATCTGCTGCCATTTGTCGGTCTCGTAGTTCAGCTTGTATACGACCGTGGGGTCGTTCAGGATGTGCTCGTCGCTGTCGTGGAAGAAATCGACCTGCATGATGACCTCGGCATCGTGGGCGTAGACCTGGATGGCGGCCATCCTGATGACCATCTGTATCCCGGCACCGGTGTCACGCTTGTCCACGAACACCTTGGCGGTCCTCTCGGCGCCGGGTGCG
>CAMMYR010000031.1 GCA_946528255.1 uncultured Methanomicrobiales archaeon
TCCGACCTCCTCGGCCAGCTCCAGCCTCCTCTTCATGAGGCTGAGTATCTGCAGGTCTGTCTCGGCTATCTCGCTCCTGATCTGATCGAGCTCCATCGGAATCCCCTCAACGCCTGGTCGGCGATAGTTATGGCGGCCATCGCCTCGACGGCTGCGACCGCGCGCGGCACGATGCAGGGGTCGTGCCTCCCCTCTACAGTAACCTTGGCATCCTCGCATCTGGACAGGCTCACGGTGTCCTGCTCCCTGGCGATGGACGGAGTGGGTTTGAAGACCACATCGAACGTGACATCGGCGCCGTCCGCCATCCCGCCGACTATGCCGCCGAGATGGTTTGTTTTCGTGATTATCCTGCCGCCGTCCATGGCGTAGGCGTCGTTGGATTGGCTTCCGCGCATCCCGGCGAGCTTGAATCCATCGCCGAACTCCACCCCCTTGCACGCGGGTATGCCGAACATGGCCAGAGAGAGCTGCGCATCCAGCGCATCGAACCAGATGCCCCCGAACCCAATCGGGAGGCCGGTGATTATGCACCCGACGGTCCCGCCGACGCTGTCGCCGTCTGCCCCGGCGGATTCGATGCACTTGCGCATCCTGGAATCCAGATCGGAAGTGCACGCCCTGGTGGCGAAATCCCTGGATCCGAAGGCCTCATCCGATGTCCTGGGAGTCTGATCGACGACATCGCCGACGGACCTGGTGTAGGCATTAACCGCGATCCCAAGAGTAGATATGTACTGCTTCGCCACCGCTCCGGCTGCGACCATCGCCGCCGTAAGGCGGCCGGAGAACTGTCCGCTGCCGCGGAGGTCGTGGTCGGGGAATTTCAGGAGCGCGGGGAGATCGGCATGGCCGGGCCTGGGGGTATCGTAGAACTTCATGTACTTCGAGCCGTCGGTATCCTTGTTGGCGATCTCGATGACCATCTTCTTCCCATCGGTGGCTCCGTTGGATATGCCTTCCTTGAACTCCGGGACATCCGCTTCCCTGCGGGGGGTGCCCAGCTTGCCCTGGGGCTTGCGGAGCTCCATCTCCCTCATGACGGCATCCATATCCACGGGCATCCCCTCCGGGAGCCCCTCCAGTATGGCGCCCACGCAGGGCCCGTGGCTCTTGCCGTAAAGCGTGAATCTCAATCCGCTGCCGAAAGTGTACATCGCAGCACCTCGTATCTCAATCCGAGGCGGGCCATCTTCTCCGGGAATCCCGGGAACGATACCGCATAGCAGCCGTCGTCCTCCATCTCCACAGGTCCGTCGCACACCAGCGATGCGATGGCTCCGGCCATCATGATCCTGTGGTCGCCGTGGTGCTCTATTCTTCCGCCGGACAGCCTCTTTCCGCGTATGATGCATCCGTCGTCCGTGGGCGTGGCATCGCCTCCCAATGCGTTGATCATGTCGGTGACGGTCTTTATCCTGTCGCTTTCCTTGAACTTCAGCTGCGGTGCGCCGAACAGCCTGCTCTCGCCCTCCGCGGTGCTCAGGAGCACCGCCAGTATGGGGAACAGGTCGGGGACGTTGCCCATGTCCACATCGCAGGCCCTCAGGCGATATCCTCTGGATGCTGTTATCCTGTCGCCGTCGATGCAGATGCCGCATCCTGCCGCGGTGATGACATCCGCTATCGCCTTGTCCCCCTGCGGGTCCTTCATGTCCATGTTGTCGGCTGTGGCCCTGCCTCCCAGCGCTCCCGCAACCAGCGGGAATGCGGCGGATGAGAAATCCGACGGGACCCTGTAATCGTGGGGGCGGTAACCGGTGCCCCCTCTGACTCTGAATACATTGCCCTTGCGCACGGATTCGGCGCCGAACAGCCCCATCATGCGGGCGGTGACATCCAGGTAAGGCACGGAGACCATGGTGCCCTCGACGGTGACCTCTGTATCATTGGGGAGCATGGGGGACACCATCAGCAGCGATGTGATGTACTGGGAGCTGATGTGGCCGTCGATGGAGACCTTGCCCCCCTTGTTGGGCCCCTTGACCCTCACCGGTGGGAAACCTCCGTTGGAGGCGCATTGGACCCCCATGGAGCCCAGGGCGTCCAGCAGCGGACCCATGGGGCGCTTCTGCAGGGAGGAATCGCCGGTTATCTCGGATTCCCCGTCGAACATGCTGCACAATCCGGTGTAGATCCTCATGGTGGTGCCGGAGTTCTTGACGTCCACGATATCCGCGGGGGCGTGGAGGTTCCCGCCGTCTATGGTGACGGTGCTGCCCTCGATCTCGCAGCTGGCGCCTATGGCGCGGCATGCGTCGATGGTGCACAGGGTGTCCTCCGACAAGAGGGGGTCCCTGATCACTGACCTGCCCTCGGCCATGCTGGCCAGGAAGAACGCCCTGTGGGTGTGGCTCTTGGACGGAGGGGGCGTTATCGTTCCCTCTATCCTGCCGCCTGTGAATCTGATAGTGCTCATTGCCCGCACCTCGTCTCTGTGAAAATGAATTCCTTCTCCGGGAGCCCCAGATCCTCCGCGAAGGACCTGCTGTCCCCTTTGGGGACGACGATGGCTATGGCCGGCCCGGAGCCGGACATCCCGGCGCCCATGGCGCCCAGGGACATCGCTTTCTCGGCGACGGAATTGTCCACGCCGGATGCCGCGGAGATTATCCTGCCGTTCTCGGTCATGGCCCTGAACGGGTCGTCCATGGCGTAATCGATGACCTTCCTGATCTCCGGCGCGACCTCCCCCAGCTTGTCGAGGGGGAGCCCGGTCTTCCTGATCTTGAACGATGGGACGTGGATTATGATGTCAAGATCATCCACATCCTTCCTGGCGAGGATCCTGTCCTCGCGGTTGCTGGTCATCACCAGCCCTCCCAGCCCGCATCCGCAGGCATCGTCGAAGGACCCGGTGACGGTTACCTTCGCCTCCCTGGCGCATTGCACTCCGAGCCTGATGAGGTCCTCCTGGCCCATATCGAACGAGAGCTCGTCGAACACCGCCCTGATGATCGCGTTGCAGGCGGCGCTGGAGCTCTTCAGGCCCCTGGATACGGGGATCTGCGACCTCGTCGCGAGATTCCAGCCCTCCGGTTCCTCCGCGCCAGCGGCAGCGAACGCCCTGGCGACGCATATCCTCGCCATGGTGTCGTCCTCGCCCGGGTCGTTGCCTATGCGGACCGTCCTGCCTGATCCGGATACGGAGAACTCGGCCTCGGTCATCAGCCCGGCGCCGATGGTGGCGCCTATGCCGCAGGGCATGGCGTTGATCACGGTGATCGATCCGTGGGATGAGCCCCTGCCGGTCATGGGAGGGACCTCCTCATGGTTTCGAACATCCCTTTGACTCCGGTCCACAATTCGAAGGATGCGGCGCCCTGGCCGGCCAGCATGTCCGCTCCGTCGGCGATGCGGCATCCTTTCGCTTTAGCCTCGGAGACCAGCGGGGTCTCCCTGCCGTAGACCATGTCGAAGACGGTCTGCTCGGCCTGTATGGATGAAATGTTGATGGGATAGGGCCCGTCGGAGTACATGCCGACCGGGGTGCAGTTGACCACCAGGTCGTACATCATCACGGACACGGATCTGGGCTCCCTATAGTTCATCCCGAACTCCTTGGCCAGTTCCGATCCGGTCTCGCGGTTCCTGCCGGTGATGGTGACATCGCAGCCGTAACCGGCCATGCAATGGGCGCAGGCCCTGGCGGCTCCGCCGGATCCGAGTATGAGCACCCTCCTGTCCTCCGCCTCGAATCCGCAGTTCTCCAGCGCCCTGCGGATGCCTATGACATCTGTATTGTAACCGGTGAGCACCCCATTGTCGTTCACGACGGTGTTGACGGCGCCCACCGAAGACGCATCCCTGTCGACCCTGTCGATGTGGTCCATGATATCCTGCTTGTACGGGACGGTGACGTTGACCCCGCGGATATCGTAGGCGCGGATGGCGTCCTCGCACTGCTCAAGGTCCGGGGATTCGAACGGCAGGTAGATCCCGTTGATCCCGGATTCCCTCAGGGCGGCGTTCTGCATCGCGGGGGAGAGGCTCTTGGAAAGCGGGTTCCCGATGATGCCCAATATCATGCAGTCGTCGTCCAGATCCAGCATCTCCTGCACGCTCAGCTGCCCGGGGGCGGTGGGCTCGCCCACGTATCCGAACGAGAACTCGTTGCCGAGTATGCCCTGCCTGATGCGGGTGACCGTTCCCATGGCGCCCATCCCCAGCACCACGTGCTTCTTCCTGACGGAGGCTGCGGCATCGCGGATGCTCATGAGGTCCCTGAAATCGCGGACTGTCGTGGCTGCTTTGCAGATATCGCAATCCATCGATGAGAGTATGGCTCCGAGCTTCTCGGAGTCGGGGGTGCCCTCGTAATCGTGATGCGATGCCAGAACGCGCAGGGGGGTCTCCGGCCTGTCCTCCTCGCCGATATCGACGATGCCCTTGAAGCCTGCCGGCAGCACCGAGGGGTCGAAGGGCCCCCTGAATGTGACCAGGGTCTCCTTCCCCTTGGTGTCCGGTACGGATCCCAGAAGGTCGAGACGAATCTCGACCATGTGGGCATCCCCGATGCGCCCCATGTCGGAGGCGTCGGCGAGGGAGGCGCAGACGCGCATCATATCTCCCTGATGGTCTCTTCGATCTTCATCCCGAAGTGGCGTCCGCCCTCCTCGACCCTGGCGAGCACCTTGTCGCCCTTGGATACCTTGGATACGGATATGGCCCCGTCGGGGGTCACCAGCTTCACGGTCTCCGCATTCTGGAGTATCGTGGTGTACACGGATTCGCCGTCGGTGGCGGTGAGCATAAGGAGGGGCCTCTGCTCCACCTTGCACCTGCCCACGGAGCTGGGGCGGGTGTTGCCCTCCCTGTCCACGAGCACGATGGGCTCGCCGGATTTCAGCTCAGCGAGGTACCTGGTCCTGCCCTCCGGGCCGAGGACGTACGCGTGCACGGCGCCGGCGTTGACCCTGAAGGGTCTGGCGGCCACGTAGCCGTTGTCCTCGCTCTCGGACTGCACCAGGAAGAGGCAGGCGGCTTGGGATCCGATGAGCATCCCCTCTCCGGGCACCATCATGCTGATGGTGTCGACGCAAACCCTGTCGCCCATCTCGATGTTCTTGACTGAGACGACCTCCAATGGGGTGAGATCCACTTTGCCGGAACCGGATATGGCGCCGGCGAACTTCCTGATCTCCTCGGGGTCATCCACATCGATGACGATGCCGTCGACGCCCTTCTCCAGCGTCTGCATGTACAGCTTGGCATCCTCTATGGTGGATGCGCAGGCCAGCACCTTGGTCTTGGTGCCCCTGAACTTCGCGATGAGGTTCTCCAGGGGGATTATGGTCCAATCCTTGGAATCCAGGACGACGGCGTCCGCCTTCCCGGCCATGGCCATGGCCCTGTCCTGGTCCTCCGGGGTTCTCAGCTCGACGAGCTCCACATCCTTCCCGGCCACATGGAGGGTGACCTTCCCGAACTCCGCGAAATCGGAGTCCTCCGCCCTCACCAGGGCTATGTCCACGCCGGACTCCAGCGCGGAGATCACGGTCTCCTTCCTCTCCTCTTTATCGTCCTGCCTGTCGGCGCGGACCCAAATCTCCTTCGACATGTGATCACTGGAGGTTCTCTTTCATGGCCTCCTTTACGTCGTACCCGTGTAGCACGATGTCGGATATTGCCTTTGTCATCTTCTCGACGTTCCTGTGCTGGAACACGTTCCTGCCGATGGACACACCGTGGCCGCCGGCCTGGATCGAATCGTAGACCATCTGGAGTATCTCCAGGTCGGAGCTCATCTTGGGTCCCCCGGCTATGACGACGGGCGCGAGAGCGCCCTTGACGACGTCCTCGAAGGACTCGATGTCGCCGGTGTAGCTGCATTTGACGACGTCCGCGCCCAGCTCGGTGGCCACCCTGGCGGCGTGGGCCACCGCATGGGGGTCGTAGGAGTTCTGGATCTTGGGTCCGCGGGCGTAGGCCATGACGAGGAGGGGCATGCCCCACTCGTTGCATTCCTTGGATATCTGACCGAGGTCGGAGAGCATCTCCGGTTCGGTCTCGGCACCGACGTTGATGTGGACGGAGACGGCATCGGCACCGATCTTCAGGGCCTCCTCGACGGTGGCGACCAGCACCTTGCTGTTGCTGGTAACTCCGAGATCGGTGGACGCGGAGAGGTGCAGGATGAGACCGATGTCGTGGCCGCTGGTACGGTGGCTGAACCTAATCAGGCCCTTGTGCATCAGCACGGCCGTGGCTCCGCCGTTGGCCACATCGTCCACGGTCTTCTTCATGTCGTAGAGGCCCTCGGTGGGCCCTATCGAGATGCCGTGATCCATGGGAACCACAACGCAGTTCCCTGTGTTCCTGTCCATTATCCTCTCCATCCTTATGCTCTTGCCGAACATCTTCATCACCGCGTTTCCAATTACATCCTGGCAGCGTAGCTACCATAACGCTGGTAAACGTTAATTTGCGATAGTATAAAAACGCGCGCGTGGTCCGACCATCCCTCCAGAAGGCTCATCCGCATCGGAATATCGTTTTATACAATCTAAGGAATATGTCAAAACACGTGGCAAAGCCATCGAGATGATAGGATGAATGGTTATCGTCAGTCTGTTTCCAAACCGTTCCGCGGTCCGCTCATAGCGCTGATCGCCGTCGTGCTGATGATGGCGGTGCCATTCACATTCATTGGTTCCGACGAGGTTTCGGCCGATCCGTCGGATTATTACCGCTACGAGATGAGCTACAATGAAGCGGGGATCCTGATCAGCGAGATCCGCATATTCTCGTCCCCCGATGACAGGGAGGGGACCGTGGCCACGAAGGCCACGCCTACCGATGACGGGAGCTGGGGGTTCGACAGGAAGACCGGATACGGGCCATTCAACTCCTATTACGCCGCTGTGAGCACCGCCGACGGCAAGGTCGCCTACCATCTGGATCCCTACGATCTGTCAAAGAAGATTGACGGCACCCCGGCCGACATAACCAGCGGCCTCTACAACATCCTCTGGATCCTCCCGACCGTATACGTATCGTCCACATCGACGAAGCTCACCCTTTGCAGCGACGACAGCTGCGCGATCTAAGCGGGCCGGATAAATTAC
>CAMMYR010000032.1 GCA_946528255.1 uncultured Methanomicrobiales archaeon
TATGGAGGCCTGCATGTAATCCCCCATGGCGTAGTGGGCGTTGCCGGCCACGAGGCGGATGCGCCCGTCTGCGGGGTACGACCTCTCCAGGTCCTTGCAGAGCCTTATCGCATCCCTGTTGAGGCCGAGGGCGACCATGCGCCCTGCGACGTCCAGGGCGTTGTCCCTGCCCTTGTCCAGGCGGTAGGCGCTGTCCAGCAGGTTCTGGGCCTCCATCATGTCCCCGGATTCGGCCTCCAGGTCCGCCATGGCCTTCATCGAATCTATGTCCTCGGGGTCCACCTCCAGCAAGCGGGTGTACACCTCTATCGCCGCCGCTCTGTCCCCTCTGGAGACCAGCATCTCCGCCTTGACGCGGAGCGCGCCGATGTGGTCCGGGTGCGAGCTGATGATCCTGTCGCAGAGCGCCTCGGCGGACTTGTCCCTGCCGGCCTGCCTGCGCGTGCGGGCGAGCTGTGCCAGCGCATCGGGGTCCTTCCAATTGGAAGCCCTCGCCTTCGTGACATCCGCGAGGGATCCCTGGGTATCGCCGCGTGCCGCCTTCAATAATGACGACCTCGTCAGCGCCCCTGAATCGCGCGGATACGTGAGCAGTACGGGCTGGAGGAGCTCCTCCGCCTCGTTGTTCATGGATGCTGAGATCAGGAGGTCCACCAGCCCGATGTAGTCGTCCCTGGACGAGAACTCGCTGTCCAGGTACGTCCTGATGGATTCCAGCAGGCCCTCCCTGCGGCCCAGCGTGCTGTATATGGCTATCTTATCCCTGGCGGCCCGGCGGCTCAGCGAGGATATCCCGTGGAGCGCCTCCAGCGCCCCTTCGGTGTCCCCCGCGCCCATCATTGCCTCCGCCGCTTCCTGCTTCAGATAAACCGGCGCGTTATCCAGGATCTCCTTGTAGACCCTGACGGCTGATGTCCAATCCTTCTCCGAGACGGACATCCTGGCCGAGACCAGCTTGAACTCGGGGTCGCCCTCCTTGTAGTAATGCGATTCGATCAGGCTGTGCGATGCCTTGTCGCGGCTCCCGAAGAACCATTCCAGATAGATGCCGTAGAGCTCGCCCATCCTCCCGCTGGGATGGATCTCCGGGGCCTTGGACCCGTTGACTATCAGCGCTATCGCCTGGCGCACCCTCCATCCACCTGACGGATCGGCATCGTCCAGGATCTCCTGGACCTCCTCTGAAGTGGGCTCGATGTTGTACGATTTGATGGCGGCCTCCTTGGCTCCGGCCAGATCCCCCAGCGACAGCTTGATCCTGGCCTCTGTGAGCGAGCGGTGGAACACCTCCCCGCTACGCTCCGACATGGCCAGCAGCGCGAAAGCCCCCTCGTAGTCCCCGCGGGATATCAGGATCTCGGCCGCCTTGACGGAGGGCCTGCAGTCCGGCACCCTGGATTTGGATACGATGTCGGCGAGCTGCTCCCTGCTGTACTCGAAGCGCTCCATGACCTTGACCAGGATGTTCGAGTTGACCGAGCCCTCGCGGGACTTGATGCTCCCGTACAGGTACTCATCGGGACGCATGACGAAGTCCTGGATGATGTATGCCTTGGAGCCCGAGGCGTGCTTCCACAGCCTCAGTTCCTCCGGGGAGCAGAAAACAGGGGAATCTGTCATATGACCCCTAATGTCGGAGCGGGTTTTTAGATATGACCACGGCGGAGGATGTGGCCGATGGGTTAGGGTTATATAGGGCAACGGATTAACGCCGTATTGCGCAGTCGTGATCTAGGGGCTAGGATTCAAGCCTTCCAAGCTTGTTGCCCGGGTTCGATTCCCGGCGGCTGCACTCATTTTCCATCTCTTGTCCGGATTCCCCACGCTTCGCTCCGCGATATCGTCCAACGTGCGGGCGTCCATCAGCTCATCGATGCCTATACGACGCACCTCGCATCCCTTATCCGCGGAGCAAACGGACAATCTGTAACCTTCGGGTGCCGGCAGCTGGCTCATCGTCATTCCGGGATCGGGGCACCTCAGATCGCGACCGTACAGGACCCTGAACGATTCCGGTGGCAGCCTGAATCCGAGGCCGGTGGCCTTCATGTAGCTCTCCTTGGAGGTCCATATGGAAGCGAACAAACCCTCGTCGGAGATCTCCGAGAAATCGGAATACTCCTCAGGAGTCATCACGCTGCTGGCTATGTCCATGTTATGGCCGATGCCCTCGATGTCCACTCCCACCGGGAGATCGGATGCCGCGAATGCCACATAGCAGCCGGAATGGGACAGGTTGAACTCGATGCCGGGAGCATGGGGCTTCCCGTTGCCGTCGATGGATACCTCGCCGAATGATGCCTCCACCAGCCTGATGAACAGGCCGGCGGCAGCGCTGAGCGCCCTGTCCTTCTGGAAAGCGAAGGAGTCGGCCTTTAGCCTCCTTGCCCCCGATAGCAGCGAGTACGCCCTGCCGTATGCCTGCTGGTCTTCCAGCGGGGAGCAGTCGGCCACGAGGCAGCGGATCATTCTATGTCCAGGGCGTCGTAGAACCCGGTCATCTCCAGGATCGCCTTGACGTCGTTGTTCACGCCGGTCAGCTTGATCCCGTTCCTGTCCTGCATGATCTCGTCAGCGTTCAGGATGACCCTGAGCCCCGCCGACGATATGTACGGGACGCCGGACATATCCAGCTCGATCGTCATGATGTCGTCCCCGACCTTGGAGACAGCCTCGTCGAGCTCCGGCGCGGTCACGTAATCCACATTTCCCTTGGGGGATATGATGAGCCTGTCCCCCTCCTGCCTGATGTCTATCTGCATCCTATCAGATCTCCTTCATGATTGTCAGAACGTTCTGGTTCCCTATCCTCTCGTAGCGCACGTCATCCATCAGCTTCCTGACGATGAATATGCCGAATCCGCCTATCTTGTGCTCCTTTATCCTCTTCTCCGTGTCGGGGTTGGAGCGCTCCAGCGGATTGTACTCCGGGCCCTCGTCGCGGAATATCACGGTGGCGATGCGGTCTATCACATCGGCGGATATCGTGATGGTGCCCGCCCCGGTTTCCCCGTAAGCGTACATGTTGATGTTCGATATGATCTCCGAGGCCGAGAGCTCCATGTCCTTCATGACCTTCTCGGAGCATCCGGACTCCTGGAGCCTGCCGCGTATGTATGCCAGTGCGGCGTTGTGGCCGTCGGCATCCGACTTGAAGGCCTCGCCGTCGGAGTATTTGATGACCTTCGGCTCCTTGTAATCCACCAGCAGCATGGTGATGTCGTCGAACTGCTCCGCGCCATCGGAGAAGGCGTCCACGGAGCCGATCATCCTCTTGATGATGTCGTCCGAAGCCACGCACCCGGACAGCACCGATTCTATGCCCTCGGCCCTGAACATCCGGCCGGAGGGATCGGTGGAATCGGACAATCCGTCGGTGTAGAGGAAGAGCTTGTCCCCGGGCTGCAGGGACAGCCTGTGCTCCTTGTACCTGACGCCCCTCTTCCTCCCGATGACGAAGTTGGGCTTCGATTCTATGTTGCCGATTGAACCGTCGGCATGTATCAGGAACGGAGGGTTGTGGCCGGCGTTCACGTAGGACAGCTTCCCGGTGGTGAGGTCGAGCATGCCGAGCCATACGGTGACGAACAGCTTCTCCTTGTTGGATTGGATGAGCTCCGCGTTGGTGCGGTCCAAGGCGCTGTCCACCGAAAGACCGCTCTTAAGATTGCTGCGTATCAGGGTCCTGGCACTGGCCATGAACAGGGCTGCCGGGACCCCCTTCCCGGAGACGTCGGCCACCAGGAAAGCTACTTGGGAGTTGCCTATCCTGATGAAATCGTAGAAGTCCCCTCCCACCTCCTTGGCGGGCCTCATCATGGCCTTGATCGAATAGGAATCGGTGTCCGGGAAATCATCGGGGAGCATTCCCAGCTGGATGTCGTATGCGATGCCCAGCTCGCGCTCCATGGCTATGCTGCTCTGAGCCAGCGTCGCGCGCTCGCTGAACAGCGACAATCCGGACGTGGTGACCCATACGGACAGCAGGGTTATTCCGGTGTATATGGTAAGCGACGGGAGCACCATGCCGGTGAGCTTGCTGACCGCCTCCTCCATCGGAGTGCTGGTTATGACCAGTATGTTGCCGCTGTTGTGGTCGTAGGTGCAGTAGTTGAGGTCTATCGATCCCATGTACGCGGACAGGAACGGCTCCAGGCACATCACCGCCGCTCCGATCACGGCGACGGCCAATGTGAGCTTCCAATTGTAATAGGAGGTGACCAGCATTATCGGCAGCGCGAATATCAGATACGAGAGGGACAGGACGGCCGTCATGATCATGGCCGTGACCAGCAGGACCCCGATGTAGAGGAACTTGGGCCACACCGCATCGTTCCTGACCTTGCAGTAGACGATCACCGATGCCAGGATCAGGATCTCGTCCGCCAGGATGTACCCCGACACCCAGGTGTTCGGGGCGCCGAAGCCCCCGACCCTGGTGTAGATGTACAGCAGGAGCATGATGACGGCCGATGCGGCGCAGAACAGTATGACTACCCTGTCCACAGAGGCATCGTTCCCGCGCTTCCCCAGCCGCAGGTCCGCATCGTAATCCGCCGTAACGCTCATCTCCTGCTCCCGAAGAACCTGAATGCCTCCAGGGACCTTATGGCCCTGTCGATGTATTCCAGGTCGATCAGCGGCCAGGAGAATCCCAGCCTGTACAGCGCCTTCACCGTGTACATGTTGTCGCTGCCGATCTGCCTCCTGGACTCACCGTTGTTGCCGATGTACGAGAGCAATCCGGAGATCTCCGCCGCGACCTTGTCGTCCTTCAGCTTCTCGGCGAATACCCTGTTGAACTCCTCCCTGTCCACTATCCTGATGTCCATTCCGTTCCTGCGGAGCACCTCTATCACGTTGTACATGTGCACGCAGTGCGGGTTGTTCCCGTTGAACACCGTGTACTTCTCCTGGGTCCCGGCCAGGGTGACCAGCGCCTTGGCGGTCATGTCTATGGGGGAGAACTCCGCCTCGGCGTCCAGGTCGTCCACCGGGTAGCATCCCAGCAGGACGTAGGACCGGATGGAGCGCATGAAGGAGTTGGTGGCGAAGTTGATCTGGAACTCCCCGTCCGACTCCCTGCTCATCAGGTTGCCCGCGCGGAATATCTTGCCCTTCAGGCCGTCCTTCTCGATCGATTCTATGATATCCTTCTCAGCCATGAACTTGGAGTGGATGTACTTGTTCTCCAGATCCTGCCCGAAGTCCAGCATGTTCTCCTTCAGCAGGATGCTCTCCGGGACGCTTCCGTTCACGGATTCCCCGGCGACGCTGAGGGTGGAGGTGTGCATGAGCACGGCATCGTGGTCCAATGCCACCTCGATCAGGTTGTTGACCCCGTAGTGGTTCACCTTCTCGATGGAATCGTCGAAGGCGAAGTGCTTCACCACCGCGGCGCAGTTGATGATCGTGTCTATGTGGACATCCGAGAGGATCTGCACAAGATCGGAATTCGTTATGTCGGCGTCTATGACCCTGATGCGGGCGATGGCGGACTCGTCGATGCTGCCGCCGAAGTAGTACATCAGCATGGTCTTGAGCCTGTCCTCCGGGGCCTGGCCCTTGCTCCTGCGGATGAGGCAGGTGATATCGCCCTCGCCGCGGTCCAGGACCTCCTTCAGCACATGTATGCCCAGGAACCCGGTGGCGCCGGTCAGGAGCACGTCCCCGATCGGTTTGCGGGAGATGCCGTCGAGGTTCTCCGGGATGTTGTAAGCCAGCACGCCGGACTCCTCCTCGACCTTCTCGGCTTTGGCGGCGCTCTTGGGAGAGTATCCCTTCAGGAACTCCGCCAGCGCCTTGGGCGTGGGGTTGTCGAACACGTTCTTGTAGACCAGCGGGATGCCGTTGTTCATGCAGCTGACGACCAGTTTCGATGCCGATATCGACGTTCCGCCGATGGCGAAGAAACTGTCGTCCGCATAGACCTGGTCCAATCCCAGGACCTCGGCGTAGATGTCGCAGAGCTTCTTCTCCATCTCGTTGGACGGCATCTGCCCCGCGCTCCTGGAGGAGGGGGTCGGCACAGGGAGCTTCCTCCTGTCGACCTTGCTGTTGACGTTCAGCGGGATGCTGGGGATCTGCATTGTAGCCGCAGGCACCATGTACGGGGGCTTCCTCTCCGCTATGAACCCGTGCAGTGAATCGATGTCCACCTTGGAATCTGATACCACATAGGCCGCCAGGAACTTGCCTCCAGACGGCGAGTCGAAGGCCGCCACCGTGGCGTCCTTGATCCCGGGGTACTCGCGGATGACCTTCTCGATCTCCGTGAGCTCGACCCTGAATCCCCTGATCTTGACCTGGCCGTCCCTCCTGCCGATGTACTCTATGTTCCCATCGGGCAGCCAGCGGACCACATCCCCGGTGCGGTAGGCGTTGATGTAATCCGGGTCGTCGGAGAAGGGGTTCCTGATGAACACCTCGGAGGTCTTCTCGGGCCTGTTCAGGTATCCCCTGGAGACCTGGGGGCCGGCTATGTACAGCTCTCCCAGCGCCCCTATGGGCAGCTGGTGGCCGCTACCGTCCACCACGTACACCTTGGTGTTGTCGTTGGGCCTCCCGATGGGGCACAGCGGGTTGTCGTCCTTCACATGGGACGTCAGCACGAAGACGGAGGTCTCGGTGGGTCCGTAGATGTTCACGAAATCCACCCAATCCGTCGGCACCACGGGCACGAGCTTCTCCCCTCCGACCAGGAAGTGCTTCAGGGACCTGCACCTGGTCATGGAGACGAACTGCCTCCCGACCTGGGTTGTCATGAACCCGTGGGTGATGCCGTTGTCGATGAAGTAGCGGTCGATCTGCGGGAGGTCCAGCCTCATGTCCTCCGGGATCACGTAGAGGGTACCGCCGTTGCAGAGGGTCACGAACAGGTCCATCATGTTCGCATCGAACCCGTAGCTGGCGTATGATGCGGTGCGCATTGTTCCGGATGCATCGAGGTGCCTGG
>CAMMYR010000033.1 GCA_946528255.1 uncultured Methanomicrobiales archaeon
CGTAGTAGGAATGGACGAAGTAGAAGTTGCGGTCGGCTATCCCATCGAAGAGCCTGTCATCCGTGGAGACGGAGTTCCAGCCCATGTGGGGAGTCACCTTGCAGGGCAGCTTCCTCACCCTCCCCGGATACATCCCGATGCCGGGTTCGGAGCCCTCGTCGCTGCCGGAGAACATCAGCTGGGCGCCGATGCAGATGCCCAATGCCGGGACTCCGGATTCCAGCTTCTCTACCAGCTCCTCCCTGACGGGCTTGAGGCGCTCCATGCACTTGTCGAACGCGCCGACCCCCGGGAGCACTATGCATTCGGCATCCAGGAGCTTTGACATGTCGGTGACCACCTCTATCTCCGCACCGCACATCTCCAGGGACCTGCGGATGGAATAGAGGTTCCCCACGCCGTAATCGGCGATGGTGATGCTCAGTGGCATGACTCTATCACCTCCGCCGCCTTCTCCAGCAGTATGGCGTTGAGCTCGGCGGTTCCGACTGTGGTCCTGACGCAGTTCTCGGTCCTGCGCTTGGCGCCGAAGTCCCTTATGAGCACACCTTTGGCCTTGAGGCCGTCGACCAGGGCCTTATGGTCTATGGGCGACCTGGCCATGATGAAATTGGAATCCGACGGGAAGGTCTCGAAACCGAGCTTCCTGAGGCCGGCATCCAGCTTGGGTCTCTGCTCGCGGACCATCTCCACGCTCCTCCTGATGAAATCCTGGTCCGCCAGGGCCGCCAGCGCGGCGCCCTCGCTGACCATGTTGAGCGAGTAGGGGATCTTGATCTTCAGCATCATCTCGGCCAGCTTCGTGTTGGCCGCGGCGTACCCCACGCGCATGGCGGCCATGGCGTAGGCTTTGGAGAAGGTCCTCATCACGATCAGGTTATCGAACTCCTCCACGCGGCCCATCATGGTGCCCTCGGCGTATTCGCCGTACGCCTCGTCGACGATGACCACGCCCTCGAACCTGGAGAGGATCTCCTCGATGTCCTTCCTCCTGAAGCAGTTCCCGGTCGGGTTGTTGGGGGACGGCATTATCGCGACCTTCGCACCGCTCTTCACGATCCCGTCCACATCCAGCTGGAAGTCCTCGGTGAGGTCCGATTCGACGGTGGTCCCGCCGTTGAGCTTGACGAAGTAGTCGTACAGGGTGTACGACGGCACCGGCACGACGCAGTCGTCGCCCCAGTTGGTGAACGTCTTGAAAGCTACATCCAGCATCTCGTCGGATCCATTCCCGGCGATGATGTTGCCGGTCTCCAGACCGTACAGCTCCGCCAATGCGCCCCTGAGGCCGTCCGAGTAGGTGTTGGGATAGCCGTTGAGGTCCCAGCTCCCCTCGGCCAGGTACTTGGTGGCCGCGGGGTTGGATCCGAGCACATTGGTGTTGGTGTCCAGCCTGATCTCGCCGTTGAGCTTCGGGTTGTAGTAGATCTGGAAATCCCTGGTGGTTTCGCGCATCAGGTTCCTGGGCAGGGTCATTCCACCAGCCTCTCGATGGCCGTGGTCAGGATCCCCTTGGCCCCGATCTTCTTGAGCTCCGCGATGGTGCGGAATACCTTGTCCGAGTCTATGACGGCGTGGACGGCTACGAAATCATCGTTGCCGGCCAGTTCGAGCACCGTGGGCCCGCCTATGCCCGGGATCAGCTTCTCGACGTATTCGAGCTTTGATTTCGGTACATCGGCCATGATGTACTTCCTGTCCTCGGCGGCGAGCACGCTCTTGATGGAGCTGGCGATCTCCTCGATCTCCTCGCCCTTCTCCGCCAGTGCGCTCTCCGATGAGAAGAACGCGGCCTGCGACTCTATGATGGTTCCGACCTCCCTGAGCCTGTTGGTCCTGAGGGTGGAGCCGGTGGACACCAGGTCCACGATGAAATCCGAGAGGCCGAGATACGGCATGATCTCCGCCGCGCCGGTGACGACCATGATCTGCACGTCCTTCCCATGGGACTCGAAGTACCTCTTGGAGAGGTTGGGGAAGGAGGTCGCGATCCTGCTGCCGTCCTTGATCTGCGATATGTCGGTGATGCCGGATGCCTCCGGTACGGCGACGGCGAGGTGGCAGTATCCGAACCTGAGGTCCATCATCTTCACGAGCTCGTGCCCGGATTCGGACTGCTCGTCGATGCCGGTTATCCCCGCATCCAGAGCGCCAGCGGCGATGAAGCTGGGGATGTCCTGGGCGCGTACGAAGACCACTTCGATATCCTGGTTGCGGATCTTGACGTAGAGCCTGCGCCCTATGTCCTCTCCCAGATCGAGGCCGGCCTTCCTGAGGATCTCCACGGTCCTCTCGTTCAGCCTGCCCTTGTTCGGAACGCCAATTTTAACGGTCATGTTAAGTCCCGTGCGTTCGTATAAATAAGGGATAGATAAAGCCGACGGCAGTTCGGTGCTCTTCCTGGGACACCAGATTTATCCCGATTATCCCGCCGACGACGACCGCCAGGCATATCCAGCCCATCACGCCGAGGGTCTCGTCGAAGATGATCAGCCCTGCGATGGTGGCGAGTATGGCGCCGATGCCAACCCAGACCGCGTAGCATGTCCCCATGGGCAGCCCCGCCTTGAGTCCCCTGTTCAGGAAGTAGACGCTGATAAGGATGAAGACCACGGTGACGGCATCCCAGAACAGGTCGCGGAACCCGTCGGACATCTTCATGGCGAGCGCCCATGCGGTCTCGAACACGCCGCCGGTTATGACCCAGTACCACGGTTTCATAATCCCGCCTCCGCGCAGATCTCCAGACCCACCACTCCTGCGATGATGACGAATACGAACAGGATTTTCAGGCGGTCGAGCTTCTCCTTGTACAGTATCAGACCGGAGATCAGGGTGAATACCGCTCCAAGCCCGGTCCAGAGGGAGTATGAGACACCGACGTTCATACCCTCCTCCATGGCAAATGCCAGACAGATGGGGCTTATGAACATGAATGCCAGGGCCACGGCTCCCCAGAGGAGGCTCTTGGTGTCATTGTACTTCTTGAGCCCGATGACCCAGACGGGCTCCAGGAACCCGCCGATGATGACCCAGATTATGGCCATGTCCATGGTACGGCCAGGCGCTCCGTGATTGATATATCTTTCCTGGCCCCAGATGCATATGGGGCGCTTGCGATCGCATCCTTTTCCCCCATTCCACAAAAAGGTGCATCGATGGATGATTTTAGGGTTAATCAATTGCAGCGACGAAATCGTAGTTTTAATACAACCTCCCCAATCGATGCCCATGGACACGGGTGAGCTCGTCAGAGCCTGCGTGGAGTGCTGCACCAACGCCAACGAGTACATGGAGGCCAGGCGCTTCGAGAATCCCGATCTCGGGATGTCTGTCATAGAAGCCACCTTCAAGCTCGACGGCGATGAGGCGGTGTTCAAGCTCCAGGGCAGGATCTCGGACACCTTCGGATTGATGCTGCGCATCGGCAACCGCGAATACGCCGATTCAGAGGTCAACTTCCAGGAGTTCAACGAGATCACCCGCACGGTCAAAGCGTATCCTTCGGAATACGTGCTCGGCAAGCTCCGGTCAGAGAAGGACAACAAGGTCGAGCTGGTCACCGATCTCAGATGGCTCCTGAGGATGACCGGCAGATACTTCGAGTCCTTCGGATCGAAAATATCCTTACCGTTACCCTTATCCGCGGGCAACGGAGATCGTCCTGTCTATACGCATTCGCCTACCGAGCAGCAGAGGGCGGCCGTGGAAGTAATTCTGTCCAACCCTCTCACCTATATCTGGGGCGCACCCGGAACGGGCAAGACCCAGTTCGTCCTAGCAACCTGCATAACGGAGCTCCTTCGCAAGGGGAAGAAAATCGCCGTGCTGGCACCTACGAACAACGCCATAGAGCAGGTGCTAAGGGGGTTGTTGAACGCCCTGGCCGAGAGCGATCCCGATGGCAACCTCATAGACATCTCCACGGATGTCATCCGCCTGGGTATGTCATCCGATACGTTCATGAGGGAATACCCCGAGGTATGCGAGCGCAAGGACATCCAGAAGAGGATCCAATCCAAATCCCGCTCCCTCGACATGTGTTCCAAGGCCCTACTCATGAGGCTCGCGGGGAAGGACCCGCCGGAGTTCTCCGGCATGGGGGATATCGAGATCCGCGCCAAGATGGATGCCCTCGAGAAGCAGATATCCGAGCTCAGGCAGCAGGAGACGGGATTCAGGCTGAAGAGCGCCCGCATCGTCGCCATGACCCCTCAGAAGCTGATGATGTCCTTCGCGCCCGAGGAGGATGAATCCCACAGGAAGCTGGAGGTCGACCACATCTTCATCGACGAGGCTGGATACTGCAGCGCCCTGAACGCGCTGCCCGCATTCATGTTCGGTGTCCCGGTCACCATGCTCGGCGACCACAAGCAGCTGCCCCCGGTGTGCGAGATAGATCCGGGTGATGTGAAGGAGGGCATCGAGCGCAACGACGCAAAGAGGTTCTTCTTCCTCCTGGACCGCTCGGCGCTGTTCGCCGAGGATCTAATCTCCCTATCGAGGACAGATTTGGAAGCATCCTATCTCGAGGGAAAGGAGCAGAAGCACCTCAACACCGTGACCAGGAAGCTCACCCAATCGCACCGTTTCGGAGACAATCTGGCACAGATACTGGACAGGTTCGTCTACCGCAACGGGATATCCGGCTCCGCCGACAGCCGCCTGGAGATCATGTGCGTGGATGTCCAGTACGAGGACCGCACCGACAGGAGCAATCTGGGCGAGGCGGAGGCCGTGAAGCAGTTCCTTGAGTCGGAGCATATCAGCCCTTCGGATGTCGCCATCCTCACACCTTACCGCAACCAGGTGGCGCTGCTCCGCAGGACCCTCCCTAAGAGGTACGACGACAGCATCCTGACCGTCCACCGCTCCCAGGGCAGGGAGTGGGACACCGTTGTGTTCAGCGTGGTGGACAACAGGGTGGTCCTCGAGGGCAAGGAGTTCCAGCTGCACCTCACCAGCATGGAGGAAGGGTGCGGCGGGGAATCCGTGATAAACACGGCGGTCTCCAGGGCCAAGAGGAGGCTGGTGATCTTCTGCGACAGGGGATTCTGGTCCGGGAGGGAGGGGGAGCTTATCTCCGCCCTAGTGGATTCGTCCGAGGAATTGATGCTCGGCGGAGAGAACCTGGCTGAAGCGGCGGCCGGTGCGGTGAAGGCGGAAGGCAGCCGAAAAGAAGGATGACGCCCGCCGGGTCTCCCCGGCGGGATGGGTTTATCAGAGGCTGGACAGGCGCACGAGCCTGTCCCATCTCCTGTCGGTCTCGGCCTGCATGGCCTCGACGACATCGCTCCAGCGCTCCTGCTGGAGGTGCTTGAACCTGCCCTGGGAGTTGATCCACTCGGTGACGGGCTTCCTCTCGGCCTTGCCGTCCGCGATGCGGGCGCTCTCGCCGGTCAGGGCGTACTGCCCGTCGACGACCTCGTAGAGGGGCCAGACGCAGGTCTCCACGGCCAGCTTCGCCCTGGCGATGGTCTGGTCGGAGGGGAACCTCCATCCCCTGGGGCAGGGGGAGATCGCGTTGATGAAGCAGGGCCCGTTGCACTCGAATCCCTTGCGGGCCTTGGTGACGGTGTCGCGCCAGTTGTGGGGGGACACCTGCGCCACGTAGGGGATGTTGTGGGCGATCATGACCTCGGTCATGTCCTTGGAGAACTCCTTCTTACCGGAAGCGACGGATCCCGCCCAGGAAGTGGTGGTGGACGATCCGACGGGGGTCGCTGAGGACCTCTGGATACCGGTGTTCATGTAAGCCTCGTTGTTCAGGCACACGTACATCATCCTGTGGCCCCTCTCCATGGCTCCGGAGAGAGCCTGCAGACCGATGTCGTAGGTCGCGCCGTCGCCGGCGAAGTTGACGAACTTGATGTCCTCGTGGATCTTGCCCTTCCTCTTCAGCGCGACGTAGGCGGTCTCCAGTCCGGCGCAGGTGGCCGCACCGTTGCCGAACGCGGTGTGGATGAACGGGGTGTTCCAGGAGGTGTACGGGAAGATGGTGGTCGAGACCTCGAAGCATCCGGTGGATGCGGAGACCGCGATCGGATCCTCGGTACCCATCATTATCTGCTTGGCGATGATCGATTCCCCGCAGCCCGCGCACAGCCTGTGGCCGCTGGCGAGCCTGACGGGGAGCTTGTTGAGCTCCTTAAGGGACAGAGACGTCATACCTTCACCCCCAGGTAGGTGATCTTCTGGGCCTTGCCCGTCGAGATCTCCTCCATGATCTTCATGAACCCGGACACGGTGGCGTCGGCGCCTCCGAGGCCGTATATCACATTGTACATCCTGGGCATCTTCTCCAGATCGGCGCCGGCGGTGACGACCTCGGGGAACATGGGGCCGTAGGCTCCGATGCTCAGGTGCTTGTCGAACACGGCGATGGCCTTCTTGCCCTTCATGAGCTTGGCGAGCGCCGCCTCCGGCCAGGGCCTGTACACGTGGGGCATGGCGCAGCCGGCCTTGATGCCCTCGGCGCGCAGCTTGTCGACGGTGGCCTTCATGGTCCCGAAGGAGGAACCGAGGACGATGGCCACGAACTCGGCGTCGTCGCACATGTACTCGTCGACCAGGTTGTACTTCCTGCCGGTGAGCTTCTCGAACTCGGCGAAGACCTCCTCGCAGACCTCCAGCGCCTTGTCCATGGCCAGAACGGTCTGGTACTTGTGGGGGTAGTAGAAGTCGGGGCCGTCCATGTTACCGTGGGACACGGGGTGCTTGACGTCCAGGAGGGGGTACAGCGGGTGGAACTCGCCGACGAACTTCCTGACGTCCGCGGTGTCGACCATGGACATCCTCTCGATGGCGTGGGTCAGGATGAATCCGTCGAGGTTGACCATGATGGGCCGCTGCACATCGTG
>CAMMYR010000034.1 GCA_946528255.1 uncultured Methanomicrobiales archaeon
CCAAGCCGCGGGATATGGAAACTTTCTGCCTCTGGCCCGCCGAGAGCGCATTGAAATCCCTGTCTATGAGGTCGTCGATCTCCATCGCCTTCAGAGCCTTCACCGCGACGGCGATATCCTGCGGGGTGGTGCGCCATTTCTGATGGGAGTACCTCCCGATGAGGACGGTATCCAGAACGGACATCACATTGAAATCCGAGGCCATGACCGGCACGTACCCGACCACCTTGGAGAGCTCTTTCAGGGTGTAATCCTCCAGCGGCCTGTCGCATATCTCTATGGAACCGGATGTCGGCTTGATGATGCCGTCGATGAGCTTTATGAGCGTGGACTTCCCGACGCCGTTGGGGCCGATGATGCTGATGAATCCAGGCTCGTCTATATCGAACGATACGCCGCTCAGGACGTCCTTCTCCGAGTATCCGAAAGTAACATCCTTCAAGGAGATTATCGACATCGCCGGCCCTCCCTCTGCTTGATGATCAGATACAGGAACAGCGGGCCTCCGATGAAGGCAGTTATCACTCCGACCTGGATCGTGGAAGGCTGGATGACCGTCCTGCCGATGACATCCGCGATGGTCAGCAGGGCCGCCCCGAATGCGGCCGACGCCGGGATCAGGTACCTGTTGTCGGAACCTATGACCAGACGGCAGATGTGCGGGCTAACCAGACCGATGAATCCTATGAGCCCCGTGAAGCTCACTATGCCCGCGGTGAGGAACGACACGACCAGCAGCGAGATCAGCCTGAGGTTGTTGGCATCGATCCCGATGGAGCGCGAGCTCTCGTCGCCGGTGGACAGGACGTTCAGCTTGCGGGCGGAAAGCTGCAGCACCAGGTATCCGACGGTCACGAATGTGAGCATCGTCCCGACCTGCGTCCAGGTGGCGCCGTCGATGGAACCGACGGACCAGGCGAATATGGCTGCCAGCTGATCCGGCGATACGAACAGCTTGATCATTGTCGTCATCGCGTTGAAGATGTACATGACGGCGATACCCGCCATGATCATGGTGGTGGGTGACGCCCCCCTCATCTTCGAGACCGCTAGGATGACGACGGTCGGGATGAGAGAGAATACGAACGCCCCCACGACGATGGCATACGCCCCGTTGGCGACGGATATCCCGAATCCAATGGCGAGCGTCGCCCCGAAGGATGCGCCAGAGGAGATACCGGTGGTATACGGGTCTGCCAACGGGTTCCTGAGGATGCTCTGCATCACGACTCCCGCCGCCGCAAGGCCGATGCCCGCCAGTATGCCCGTGCATATCCTGGGGAGCCTCCATTCGAATATCAGATAATCCGCATTCTCATCCCATATCTCCCCGAAGAAGTGGTCCCAGATCACCCTGTACGTGTCCCAGAAATCGATGGGATAGGTCCCGACGGACATCGCGAAGCCCGCGGACAGGAACGCTATGACCAGCAGCGCTGCTATGAATAATAGCTTCCTCAGCGTCCCCTTGCGGTAATTGAGGGTCTCGCGCTCTACGTCGACGTCTTCCTCCATCCATGCATCGATCGCGCGATCCACGATGGCGTCATCGGTTCTGGGCATTGTATCTTGAAATGAAAGGTGGGGCCGGAGCCCCTTTGGGATCAGCTCTTCCCGACCTGCGGGTAGCTCACCTTGTAATCCGACCCGGTGTAGGAGAACGCTCCTTCCTCATCCACGTCAACATCGGCCACGTTGATCTCGTCGAACCATTTCTGAAGGATCTTGAGACCGTCCTCGAGGCTGAACAGTTCGGGATACAGCTGCGCCGCGATGATAGGGAGCATGGCGTAGGTGGAGTACCCGAACGTGTTGTCGTAGGCGGTGATTATGAGGTGGCCGTTCTTGTAGGCGTTGGTCCTCTCGAGGGTCGCGAACTGCGTCTCGCACTGGGTGTTGTAGTCCGCCCTCGAGTAGTAATCGCCGGACTTGTACTCGCCGTCGACGCGGAGGTCGCGGAATCCACAGGGCGTGGGCGCGATGACCACGGCATCGTATTTCGCCTGGTTGGTCATGAGCCAATCGAGGTCCCTCTGGACGAAACCGAACTGGCTGGCGTCTTCGGCGGAATAGACGTTGGCGAGGTACCTGTTGATCATGGTGAAGGACCCATTGGCCTCGGATGCGATGAACCAGTACTTCGCGGAGGATGTGTAGTAGGAATCCATGAGGAGGATGTCCTTCTTGTCGGAGTCGGAGATCTTGTTGGTGATCTTCTTGATGACGTCATCGCAGAAGTCCATGTAATCCTCGACCTGGTCGATGCGGTCCATGAATATGCCCATGGTCATGAGCGTGGAATAGCAATAGGCACCGTTGTACCAGAGGTTGATGGTGTCGATGCCCCTGTCCTCCCTGAGGGCCTTGGTGGGCTCGTAGTTCTGAGTGCTGGGGGTGCTGACGATAACGGTGACATCATTGGCGATGATCTTCTCGATGGCATCGTCGTTGAGGGTGCTGGAGCCGGTGGTTCCGAATACCTGGGTATCCTTCAGGGTATCGAGGTGGGGGTAGAGGGTGCAGTACTGCCCCGCGGCGGCGAGGGATGCGCATTTGATGTTCTCCATCACGCCGAGGATGTTGCAGGCCTCGGCCTGCTGATAATAGGTGACCGCGATGTTCCTGTCTATGAGGGGGAAGTTGACCTTCTCCACCTCGTTGTAGTAATCGAGGTAGTACACGGTGCACTTCTTCTTGTCGATGATGTTCTTGACGAGATCGACATCCTTCGATGTGATTTTCCCGTCCTGGTCGGCATCCGCGAAAGGCGCCTTCCTCTTGTCCCAGGTCATTTTCCCATCGATGATCTGGTTGAGCATATCCACATCATCATTGTCGATGTAGAGATCCCCTGTTGCATTACCGTATATGGGGACGTATGTTCCGATGTCCCCGATTTCGGTGTCGCTGTAGTCCTTGTCTTTGTTGCCCATGACGATGAAGGCCGCCACTGCGACAACCGCGACAACAGCAACAGCTGCGATGATGATTGTCGTCTGCTTATCCATTTAATCACTTGGATGATACATCCAATTGATGTTAGACGAGATTCGTTTATATAATTTATGATTCCCTAAAAATAGCAATAGCCAGACAAAAATTAATTCAAAAATTTAGCAGCTCAAATTATTCAGAATAATGGAATCTGGCACATGCCATAGCTGAGCTTGGTACGTATCAAGTAAATGATGAGTCCGCACTGAATAACGGGGATGCGAACGTAGACTCCATCGTACTGCGCCCCATCGCGTATGGTTATAAAGATGCCCGACCATCCCCGGGGCATCATGGCAGACATTCCCGATTACCAGACGACCCCCGAGGGGCGCGCGTACGAGGCCGAGATCATGCAGTTCCTGTCCGGGGACAAGAGGGATTATCCCAGCTACTTCGGCGGGCTCAAGATCGCATCCGGCAACGAGTTCGATGTGCTCAGCCCCATAGACTCCAGCATCAGCTACGGCAGGTGGCAGGAGCCCGAGGAGGGGATCATGGAGGAGGCGGTCACCGCAGCGGTGAAGGCGCAGGGCCCCTGGTCCAGGGTGCCGGTGGCCGAGAGGGCCGCGTGCTTCGAGAAGCTGGTCCCGCTGCTGGAGAAGCAGAGGATGAGGCTCGCCGCCGCCATCACCGTCTCCGCCGGGATGGTCAGGGAGGACGCCCTGGACGAGGTCGACAGGCTTATCGCCGTAACCGAATCGCTGATCGGGGAGTCGAAGGGCCTCAAGGGCCGCCCCGTCGGAGTCTGGGCCGTTCTGTCCGCCCACAACTCCCCGCTGGCATCCCCCTGCGGATACGCCATCGCGGCCATGATCGCCGGGAACTCCGTAGTCATGTGCCCCTCGAAGCACTGCCCCATACCGGTCTACATGTTCTACTCGCTCATGGAAACCGTCGGCATCCCCGACGGGGTGCTGAACCTGATAGTCGACAGGAAGGATTCCTCCACCGAGGCCCTGGCCAACGATATGCGCGTAGCCGGGGTCGTCGCCACCGGATCCGGGGAGCGCCTGGAGGACCTGATGTTCCTGCAGGTCGACGACGAGCTGTCGTTCATCAACGAGATCAAGGGGATGAACCCCGCCATAGTCTACAGGCCCTCGGACATGAAGGCCGCCGTCAGGGACATCATAGATTCCGCGTTCACATTCGCCGGGCAGAGGCTGTTCGCCTGCTCCAAGGTCATAATCACAGGGGACGACCAGAAGAAGTTCCTGGAGGTCCTGGCCGAGCAGATGAAGGACATCGAGGTAGGGGATCCCGTCAACGACACCACCTTCTGCGGGCCCGTCATAAGCAAGGAGGCCCTGAAGCAGTACGGCGACTTCCGCACGGAGGTCCTGCCCTATATCGTGGCCAAGACCCAGGTCGCCGGGGTCCCCGACGGTTTCTACGCCGGGCCCTTCGCGGTATCCGGGCTGGATCCCGAGCACGACCTCAACTACATGGACTCCGGCCTGCCCATAATCAACGTGGCGGTGGTCGAGAGCCTCGACCGCGCCTTCGAGGAGCTCGAGGATACGGAATGCGGATTGTCCGCAGGGCTCTTCAGCAAGGATCCCAAGGTCATCGACCGCTTCAAGAAGGAGGCCGATGCGCCGTTCACGTACATCAACGAGAGCAGCCGCAAGCTGAAGGCCGCGGCCTACTGCACCCTGGACAGATTCGTCAGGCGAATCGGAACTCGCCCATGTACATGGGATTCTTCACCAGGCCGCCCACGGCCTTGGTGAGCTCCCTGATCTCCTTGTCGCCGAAGGGCTGGGCGGAGGAGCCGTGCTTCTTCGGATCCGCGGAGCGGATGAGGAAGCGCTTGCATCCAGGGCAGGCGGCGGCGATCTCGCGCATGGCGTCGGCGTCCGTGACTCCGGGCACCATGACCGCGGTCACCGCATACCAATAATCGTAATCCTCGAGAAGTGCCAGCGTATCCTTCTGCGCATCGGTGATACGCCCTATGATCCTTATGAGGGCCATATCCGCGAAGCCCCCTCCCATGATGTCGTCGAGGGCCGCCCTATCCGTCCCGGGGGTGACGACCATGGCCTTGGAATGCACCGGCTTGACCGCCTTCATCACCTTGTAGGAGCCCGGCAGCGCCAGGATATCCCCTTCCGGGCAATCGAAGGCCACCGCATCGACCGCATCCCTGTAATGCTCCGCCCTCTCGGCGGCCTCGGTTATGCTCCGTTCGTCCTCCCCTTCGGAGACGTAGACCACTGAAACCTGCAGCGGGGAGCAGAGGAGAGAATCCATCGCGACGTAGCGCTCGACCCTCATTCCCATCCCCTCACTTTGCGTCCGGATGACATGGAATCCAGCAGCCTGCAGGATGCCTCGTCCATGTCGTCCGCGATGATGATGTCCGCCCCGGAGAGGACGGCCACCGCTGCCATCGAGACCCCGTACTCCCCCGCGGGGACGCTGACCGAGATACCCTTGGACAGCGGGCGGAGCCTGTAGATGGAATCGGGGCATTCCCCCATATCGGAGGTCCCGATATCCAGGATGTCCGCATCGGAATCGGCGGGCCCTATTATCCTGCATCCGAAGGAGCGCGAGAGGAGCATCGCCTCGTCCATGCATCCCCTGCAATGCAGGATCGGCTCCCTGCCGACCAGGTGGAGCAGCCCCTTGGCCAGGGATTCCGGCTCCTCCGATTCCAGGATCAGACCTCCCTCCCATAGGACGGATGCCACTCCGCAGATGTCGGCGAAGGCGTCCGGGACGCGGAGGTCATCCCTTATGCACAGGTATGAGAAATTCGAAAGACCCAGCGTGCGTTTCTGGATGGTTCCGATGCGAGCGGCGGCCGCATCGGTCCCCAGGGCGTCCGTGATCGTGAGCGCGAAGCGCGCGGGTCCGGTTACTGCCTGCTGGGTCATAGTCCCGCCAGCTCCTCGCCCTGGAAGCGGCACATATCCGCCGCCACCGGGTTGCCCATTATCAGTATGTCCGCGCCGCAGAGCATGGCCTCCAATCCGGCCATGGCCTCCTGCATCGCATCCCCCTCGAATCCCGAGAGGTCGGCTATGATGGGGCACAGGCAATCCTCATCGCCCTTCAGGCCCCTGGATCTGTAATCGTGTATGGCATCGGCGTCCGCCCCGTCGAATACGACGAGGTCCGAACCTTCCCCGGGAGCGCCCGCGCAGAAGTGGCCGACGACCCTGTCAGAGCCCATCAGGACCATGGCGGACCCCTTTATCCCCAGGGCGATGTCGATGGCTCCGTCGCCCTCGATGGCTATGGGGAGCCCGGTGACCTGCGCGATCATCGCGACCGTAGGCAGATCTTCGGAGGAGCGGACCCTTATGCGGATGCCGTCGGAGCCGGCATCGGCCCACATCATGGCCGCATCGTAAGCATCGCGACCGTCCGATAGGTCCATGGATCCCATCACCATGGGGCGGCGCCTCAATGCGCCCTCGGACCTGATGAACGGAGGGGCGCATGCTCCGCCGGCCGCATAATCGCCGAGGCCCAGCCAGACCTCGTCCTGCACGGTCCAGCTCATTCCAGCTCCGCGAACTCCACCAGCCTGAACACGCCGTTGAGGCCGTCCATGGCCTTCGGGAGGAGCTCATGTATCTGGGCGGCGGACTTGTCGCTCATGCCTATGTCCATCACGAGCTCCAGGTACATGGTCTGGTAGCAGATCTTGACCTTGCTGAACACCGAGATGAGATTCACGTTCCATCCTGCGATGACGTTCAGGACCTGCGTTATGCCGCCGGGGCAATCCGGTATCTCCATGCCGACCTTGATCAGCTTGGTTGCCGGTTTGAAGAGCGTGACAGACATGATCCAGGAATCGGCGTCCATGGTGAGCAGGACGTTCTCCCCGTC
>CAMMYR010000035.1 GCA_946528255.1 uncultured Methanomicrobiales archaeon
CGTCATGGATTCCCTCGGCGGGCTCCCGTCCCGCGTGGGGCTGCTGGCCACCGTCCAGTACCTGGGGCTCATCCCTGTGATGAAGGAGATGCTCGAGTCCTCCGGCCGCACCGCCGTCGTCGGTACCGGGGACGAACGCATCTGCCATCCGGGGCAGGTCCTCGGATGCAACTGCTCCGCGGCGGAGGCAGTCGCCGACGACGTGGATGCATTCGTGTTCATAGGGGAGGGCGATTTCCATCCCCTCGCCGCGGCTTTCGGGGTCGGGAAGCCGATCATCGTCGTCAATCCCGTCACGTCCGAGGTCAGGGACATGTCCGAGACCCGCGACCGCATCCTCAGGCGCAGGTTCGCCGCCATCGAGGGGGCCAGGTCGGCGGAGACGTTCCTGGTGATAGAGAGCAGGAAGATCGGCCAGAACAGGCATTCCGATGCTTTGGATGCTTGTAAGAGGATAAGGGATGCCGGACGCAAGGCCTGCCTGGTGATCCTCGATGAGATAAACCCGGATACCCTGGCATCCTATCGCGTGGATGCCTTCGTGAACACGGCCTGCCCCAGGGTGGCAATGGACGATTCCGCGAGGTATCCCAAGCCAATGCTCACGCTTACCGAGCTGGATATCGCGCTCGGTCTTAAGGAATGGTCCGGGTACGAGTTCGATCAGATCAGACCGGTCGTCCCGCGCTGATTTTAGATAATAATTAGAAAATGGTCGGCGCCCCCGGAGGGGCGCCATGGAATCTCAGAGCTGCTGGCACAGCCAGTTCTGGAGCCCGATGATGTTGATGAGCTCCAGCTGCTGCTGGCTCCAGTACATGTCCTGTTCCTCATCCATGTAGTATTCCTTGATGAGGTCGTAGGTTGTGACGTCGTCATGGACCACCGGCAGGAGCCTCTCCAGCTCGGCCAGCCCCTCGACCGAGACCGCCAGGTCGTACTTTATCCACTCCACGGGGTCCTTGAAGATGGGCGTCTCCATCTTCGCTCCGTTGGTCACGAAGCCGCCGATGTCCAGGATCCTGTCGGTGCATCTCCTGACATACTCCCTCTCCTCGGCCGCGTGCTCCGCGTACTTCTCCGCGAGCTTGGAGTATCCGCAGGATGCGAACACCCTCGACTGGATTGCATGCCCGTCCGCCTGCTGGCTGAGGTTGGTTACGATCATCTGCAGCGCTCCTATGACAGTCTGCTTGTCGACCATGGTTATCAGATGGATATATCATCCAACTAGGATATGAACATTGCTAGATTATTTGTATGAAATCAGGCATTGGCTGAGTCCGATATGGGCGAGACCGAGCTATGGTTGGTATTCGCCGCCATCTTCGCGGCGCTGCTCCTCTACGATCTGCTGGTGGTCGACCGCAGGTCCCACGAGGTCACGACGCGCATCGCGCTCCGCGATGTCGCGGTGTACATAGCCGTAGCCATCGCCTTCGGTGCGCTGGTGTGGTACTCCCTGGGGCAGACCAAGGGCACCGAGTTCTTCGCCGCTTACGTGATCGAGTTCTCGATGTCCGTGGATAACCTATTCGTGTTCATCATCCTCTTCGCAGCATTCGGGATACAGGGCATCTACCAGCACAGGGTGCTCTTCTACGGAATCATGGGCGCCATGGCCTTCCGTGCTGTCTTCGTGTTCGTCGGTGCGGAGATGCTGGAGGCGTTCGATTGGATGATGATAGTGTTCGGGATCGTCCTGATCTACGCCGCATACCACACGGCATTCGGGAAGGATGACAAGCCCCCTGAGAAGTCCCTGCTCTTCAGGATCGGGACCAGGATGAACATCCACCAGGGGGATCCGGAGGGCAGGTTCTTCGTGAGGATCGACGGGAAGAGGGTGGCCACCGTCATGCTGGCATGCCTCGTGGTGATCGAGCTCACCGATGTGATGTTCGCGCTGGATTCCATACCGGCGGCGCTGTCCATATCCACGGACGTTTTCATCGTGTTCACGTCGAACATGTTGGCGGTGCTGGGGCTAAGGTCGCTGTATTTCGTGCTCAAGGATTCCCTGGACAGGCTCGCCTATCTGAAGTACGGCCTGGGCGCCATCCTGGCGTTCATCGGTGCGAAGATGTTCCTCTCGTATTTCGATATCGAGATATCGGTCATGGAGTCCCTGGCGGTCATCGTGGCGGTGCTGGCGGTGACAGTGGCGGTGAGCCTTAGGTTCTCCCGCGGCAAGGGGGAATCCGGGGCGGAACGAGTCGATTTATCGAATACCGTTAAATTGGCAGTGCCCTTTCATAGTTTCATGAAAGGGGACCTCCACACCCTGAAGAGGATATGCGAATACGGCTCCAAGGCCATGATGGTAGGGGAGGCGGCTATAGGCATCGTGCTCCTGGTCGCCATAATACTGGCATTCGGTTCCTTCGCATCCGATGCCATGGCAGATCTTCTGGATGCCCTGTTCGGCGTCGAGGTCCCGGACGGGGCGGCCGAGGCCGCCAGGGTGATCGAGGTGGTGGCGATCCTGGTCCTGGGTGCGGTAACCGTTTGGAGCATCTACAGGATAATGGTGTCGATCAGGGACGAGCACAGCCCGTTCAACGAGGCCAACACATCGATCCTCATCAGATTGTCCAAGATCTACCTGCTGTCGGCTTTCCTGCTCTGCGCCCTGTCAGCCATCGCATCCGGCTTCATCATGGAAGCCGTATTCATGCTCCTGGGCTGCATCCTGGTGTCCGTGGTGCTGTACTGCTACGCGCTGACCGTCCGCTACGGGGCCGTCCTCCAGGACGAATCGGACCACACGCTGTGATACCATGATAATCCTAAGATTGGACAGGGTGATGGCCGACAGGAAGATGACCCTCAACGAACTGGCCGAGAAGGTGGGGATCACAAACGTGAACCTATCCAACATAAAGACCGGGAAGATCAGCGCCATAAGGTTCTCGACGCTGAACGGAATCTGCAAGGCCCTGGACTGCCAGCCGGGGGACATTCTGGAGTATGTTGAGGATGATTTATCGACAAACGATAAATACTAATCGTTATATGATAAGTCCAGATGAAAGCAATAGACCTGATCTGCAGCACCGCGTTCATGATGATGCTGGCGCTGGTCCTGTCCTTCGCGACGAACCTCTCAGGAGCGTTCCCGGGGGACATCCTGACAGCCGATGTGAGGAGCAACGTTACGATCATCCTCCTGGCCGCCATGCTTACGCTCACCATGTCCAGGATCCCCTACAGGGACCTGGATCCGATAAAGAACAGGAAATCCGTGGCCAGGGCCATCATCCTCGGCCTCGTGGTCGCCTCGACCATCCCCCTGATCGCCTACTTCCTGCTGAAGGACGTGGACGGCTACGGGGAGTACGCGGTTGGATTGGTGTTCCTGGCAGCCACCCCCTTCGCCGGATCCGTGGGGCCGCTGTCCCTCATCCTGAGAGGCGACCTGGAGCATGCGCTCAGGTCCACCATCATGGTGTATGCGGTGTCCCTGCTGTGGATCCCGTTCGTCATCTGGGTCACATTGGGCGAGATCGTGGACATGACCAAGGTGGTCATAACAGTCATCGAGCTCATCGGAGTGCCCCTGATACTGTCCAGGGCCCTGACCAAGATCAAGCTGGACAAGACCCTCATGGCCGTGGTGCTGAACTGCACCATCGCTTTCCTCGTCTGGCTGTCAGTCAGCGCGACCAACTTCCAGACCGCCGGAGTGGTGGTCCTCGGGGTGTTCATGGTCATCGCCGCGCTGAGGGATATCGGCCTGGGGCTGTCCACCGAGGCCATCGAGAGGAGGATGGGCGTCCCCTGGTCCACCCGCGTGACGGACATCCTGATGATCTCCTACAAGAACAAGGGCATAGCCATCGCCCTGTGCACCACCGTGCTGGTGGGGCCCGCCATCGGCAACGCCATGGTGGCCATAGCCGCGTCGATCGTGGTGGAGGTCATCTGGGTCGCGTTCATGGACTCCGTCCTGTTCTCCAAGAAGAGGATGGAGAGGGAGCTGGAGCTGGACAAGGAATCCGGCATCAAGCAGACCTGGGAATGAATCCTAAAGGGGCGGGGATGCCCGCCCCTTTTCTTAATTCAACATCCGTTGATGATGCGGAAGTCAGGATTCGGGCTTGCTGTTGCTCAGATCTCATCACTGATATTCGTCATTCCTCTGGCGTAATTATCCGGATTGATTATTTTGTCCTCAGCGGAATCAAGCATTGCCGAGGTAACCAGAGATGACTTTCCAGAACCATTCGGTACAGCGATAATTAGAAGACGTTTACTCTTCGACATTAGAATCGGACACCCTATCTGCATCTTTTTTCACAGGGGTGGGATCGAAAATACATCTGTATCTGAATTCGGAACCAGGTCCGACCTTCTTCACACCTTCCCTATAGGTCTCGGTATCCAGGATTGTGTCGGTCATCGAATCACTTCCTCATGTCACTAGTGACAAAAAATACAATATCGTGGTTCGATATATTCATTTCGTAATTCTGTAGCTTGTCTAATCATTCGGTTTGTCTGTAATCCGATTCCAATACGCAGGTCAGGGTAATACAGCTGCATATCGGTTCCACGCGCCTGTTTTTATATTGATAACATATCGCGAGGTTCATGTTCAACACGGAGGCCTTACTCTCCCGCGAATTCCCGGACGTCGTGGTCGGCATCGGACGCGGTTCCGATGCAGGGAACGTGGAGAGGAGCGTCGCCGCCATGCCCGGGCGCGACATCCGCATATACGACGACCCCCAGGCCCTCGCCGACGACCTCGCCTCCGGCGCCATAGACGCGGCGGTGCGCGGCGACATGTCATCGTCCACCCTGCTGCCGATCCTCAAGAAATCGTTGGGCCTGCAGAAGCTGGAGAGGGTCGTGTTCATGGAGCCGCTCAGCGGCAAGATGTTCCTCATGGCCCCTGTCGGCATCGACGAGGGCTGGAGCGAGGATCAGAGGTACGAGCTCGCCAAGAGGTCCGCCGACCTCGCCAAGGCGGTCGGTCTCGGTACGAGGATCGCCGTGATGTCGGGAGGGCGCTGCGAGGACTACGGCCGCTGCAAGGCGGTCGACCACTCGATCGAGGCAGCCAGGTCGATAGCCAAAAGGCTCACGGAAGAGGGCTACGAAGCGTACCACTCCCAGATCCTGATCGAGGATGCTGTCCGCGAAGCGGATATCCTCATAGCGCCGGAGGGGATCACCGGCAACATCATATTCAGGACGCTGCACTTCATAGGCGGCGCCAAGGCGTGCGGGGCGCCGGTGGTGAACTCCGACAAGGTGTTCATCGACACATCCCGCGTCAAAACGGATTACAGGGACTCGCTGGCATTGGCCATGCTTCTCACGGAGTTGAGGAAATGATATTGGAGATAGACGGAGGATATTCCGGCATCAGGTTCTCTGCATGCCATTTCATACCGAGGCACGAGAAGTGCTCCAGGCTCCACGGCCACTCGTACATCGTCAGGCTCAGGCTGGAAGGGGACATCGGCGAGGAGGGGATGATCATGGACTTCGTGGTCCTGAAGAAGAAGCTCAGGGAGATAATCGACGAGCTGGACCACAAGACCCTTCTGCCCACGGCTTCCAAGGACGTCAAGCTCTCCATAGACAACGAATCCGTGGAGGCCGTCAGCTGCGGCAAGAGGTACGTCTTCCCCAGGATGGACGTCACCCTCCTGGACATCCCCACCACCACGGCCGAGGAGATGTCCAAGATGATGGCCCTCAGGATGGTGGCCGAGACCCGCATACCCTCCAACGTCAGGTCCCTGTCCATAGGATTGGACGAGGAGAGGGGCCAGACCGCATGGTACACGGTGGTCCTTTGAAGCCGAAGGCGGTGGTCCTCCTCTCGGGGGGTCTGGATTCCACCACCACTCTGGCACAGGCCATCGAGGACGGGTGTGACGTCACCGCCATAAGCTTCAGATACGGCCAGAGGCACACCAGGGAGCTGACATCCGCAGAGAACGTCTGCAGGTTCTACGGCGTGCCGCATGCGGTCATAGATTTGAATCTGAGCTCCTTCAGATCCGCCCTCACCCGCCCCGACATCGAGGTGCCGGAGGACAGGGAGGAGATCGGCGGGGACATCCCGATAACCTACGTTCCGGCCAGGAACATAATCTTCCTGAGCATCGCCGCGGGATTGTGCGAATCCGTGGATGCGGACAGGATCTACATCGGCGCCAACATCGTCGATTATTCCGGGTACCCGGACTGCCGCCCCGAGTTCTTCGAGGCCTTCGAGGAGACGCTCCGCGTCGGCACGAAGGCGGGCGTCGAGGGCAACCCCATCAAGATAATGACTCCCATACTCCACGACTCCAAGGCGGACATCGTCCGCAGGGGCAAGAGGCTGGGGGCACCGCTGCACATGAGCTGGTCCTGCTACAACGGCGGGGAGAAGGCGTGCGGCCACTGCGATTCCTGCAGGCTCAGGCTGGCCGGCTTCAGGGAAGCCGGGTACGAGGACGAGATCGAGTATGAGGATCTGCGAGATTTTCGATTCAATCCAGGGCGAGGGCCTGACCATGGGCCTGCCCACCACGTTCGTCAGGACCGTGGGATGCAACCTGCGCTGCAGCTGGTGCGATACCGCCTATTCCATGGACGGCGGGGAGGAGATGTCGCTGGATGAGATCATGGATCGCGTCGGCGATGCCCGCACGGTCTGCGTGACCGGAGGGGAGCCCATGCTCCAGCCGGAGATGCCTGCGCTCCTGGGAATGCTCCTGGATCGCGGGAAGAGGATCGTCCTGGAGACCAACGGGGCCACGGACCTGTCCTCTGTGCCCGATGATCCAAGGATCATGATCTCCATGGACATCAAGTGCCCATCGTCCGGGATGTCCGACA
>CAMMYR010000036.1 GCA_946528255.1 uncultured Methanomicrobiales archaeon
ATTGCCGAATCCGCGCTCCAGTTCCACCAGGTCGGCGGGGTCGTATTCCGGCAGCATGCGGAGCATGGCTATCTTGGCCACGGGGATGTGGCAGTATCCGGAGGGGTTCTTCTCCAGGTATCTCTGGTGGTAATCCTCTGCGGGATGGTACGATGTCAGCGGCCCGATCTCGGTGTGGAACTCGGGGTAGCGGGCGGACTCACCCGATACATACCCCTCTACCACCCTGCGGGTGCCCGCATCGGTCCAGTAGATCCCGGTCTGGTACTGTATGCCGACATCGTTCCCCTGCCTCCGCTCCTGGGTGGCATCGATGAGGAAGAAGAAGGCCCAGAGCAGCAGATCCAGCGATACCGCATCGGGATCGTAGACGATCTTCACGGTCTCCCTGTATCCGAACTTCCCGGAGCATACGAGCATGTAATCCGGCTCCAGGAGCGGGTCGCCGTTGGCGTACCCGCATTCGGTGGATACGACGCCGGGGATGCCCCGGAAGGCCTGTTCCAGGCCCCAGAAGCATCCTCCCGCGAGGTAGATCTCGCAGGTCATCCCTGGGTTTCCCGCAGGTCTTCTTGCCCTCTGGGCAGGGTCCCCTGATGCAGGGCGGGCCGGCATTCTTGAAGATCACCGGGGACACCTCCTTGCAGAGCCTGAGCATCTGGTCGGACATCTCCCTGATCTCCCACTGGGCGCGGTTGCAGCTCCTTAGGGAGAAGAAGTGGAGGAGCTCCCTGGCGTTCATGGTTATCGTGATGTTGGTGGTGCAGGCGTTGGGGAGCAGGTATCTGGCATCCTCGTTCGGAACACCCAATTCCTGGAGCCTGGCATATGCCTTCCAAGCGGCCTCCATGGCCTCGCGGAATTCCTTCTCGGCCTCCGGGTTCCCCTCCACGGTGCGGGGGGCCACATAGGAGGCGTGCTCCATGGAAACATATCTCTGGCTCTGCTGGGAGTAGGATGCGACCCTGTGCCTCACGAGCTGGTGGGTCAGCGCCCTGGAGACGCCCTCCACCGAGAACGTGAACACGGCGTGCTCGATCACGGAGTGGTGGCCCATCCCGACGATCCTCGACAGCGTCTTGTCTGCATCGATGGTATCTACTATCTCCGCTGACGGCTTCTCCGAATAGCACGAGTTCCCCGCGGCGGCGCAGATCCTGTCCGCATCGGGCGTATGTGCCAGCAATGTTACCTTCATCTCGTTTCCTCCCCTTTCCATACCATGCTGCGGACGGCGTCCATGCGCTCCTTGTCCATCAGGTCGTTGAGCCTTATCTTGCGGATCGTCGGGTCCTTCAGGAGCCTGCATATGCCCTCCACGTGCGCATCACCCACAACGACAACCATATTATTGTACTTCTCGGAGAGGGCGTTGATCTGGTCCGCCATAGACTGGTTCCTCTCGTCTATTAGCTTGCGGACCAGGGTCGGATACCTCCTCCTCATGGATTCGATGTAGGCTTCCTCGTCGGCGGCGAAATCGCTGTGGACCTTCTGCACCTTCCTGGAGCCGCCGATGGAATCCGATATCCCGGACATCCTGTAGCGCATCCTCTCCTTGAACGACATCTCGGACCACATCTCGTCGAGGACCTTCTGGGCGTCTGTGTCGATCGGGACGATGTCCGCGCCGACCAGCTTCCCGGTGTTTATGGCGGCCATGAACTCCCCTCCCACGGTGGTTCCGTTCTCCTCGGAGACCTTCTGCTGGTACTTGGAGGTCTGGCGGAATATGGCGGAGCCCTGCTCCGCATTCAGGACCTCCGGATCCTCCTGCGCCTTGGCGAGGGTGTTCATACGGCCGACGTCCAATTCGATCAGGACAGCATCGGGCCATGTGTTCTTGACGATGAAGGACACCGGCTCGGCCAGGTTGAACACGTGCCCGGTGCCTATGATCGTGATCATGTGGGGGCGGATGCCTTCGCATCATATAATGCCGACAGGCTAACCAATAACATCTCCGATGTGCTCGACCCGATCCTCACCGATGAGATGCGATCCCGTTCATTCCTCGGGAGCCGCGAACCTGTCCCTGCAGTAGTTGGCACCGTATGCCACGGCCATCATCGCCAGCAATCCGATGGCCAGCGGGAACACGATGAACTGGTAATCCGTGATCATGCTGATCGCGCAGGTCAGCGCGGTGGCACCGGCGGGGGGATGGACCGTTCCAGTGGCCAGCATTATGAGTATGGATCCGGAGACGCATACCCCGCAGCAGATCCAGTTGAGGTCCTCCAATGCATCGGCCATATCGAAAAGGACAGCGATGGTGACCGAGAAGACCGCCGAGAATATGTGGCTGAAGAACACGTTCTTGGGCCTGGAGAACGGGGCCTTGGGCGCCGCATAGATGAGCACTGCGGTGGAACCGAAGGATGCCACGATGAACTGGCTGCGGCAGCCTTCGATGTATACGTTCTGGTCTATCAGCCCGAGCACCGCTATCCCGATGAACGAGAATACCGCGGTGATGAGGATCAACGGCATCGTGTACTTCTCTGCTGGTTTGAACGGGTTATCCATGCTATCGTCTTCTGTGCGTTTCTTCAACCGTATCTAAGGTGTATTCTTAAAGGTGTTAGCCGGGGGAGGAGGCCGTCCCCCGGCGTAGGATTCGCTGCTCCGCGATGTTCAGGATGACCATGTCCTCCCTGACGGTCGAGTTGCCCTTGATGCCGAAGTTCTTCACCAGGACATCCAGGATCCCCGGGCTGATGAACTTGGGGAGCCTGGGTCCGAGCATGATGTCCTTGACGCCGAGGCTGAGCAGGGTGAGCAGGACGAGGACCGCCTTCTGCTCGTACCAGGAGATGTTGAAGGACAGGGGCAGTCCGTTCACGTCGGTTCCGAAGACCTCGGCCAGCTTGAGCGCGATGACGACCAGGGAATAGCAGTCGTTGCACTGTCCCGCGTCAATCAGGCGGGGGATGCCCCCGATCTCGCCCAGGTCGAGCCTGTTCAGCCTGTACTTGGCGCAGCCGGCGGTGAGGATCACGGTGTCCTTGGGCAGCGACTCGGCGAACTCGGTGTAATATGTCCTCTTCCCGAAGTGCCCGTCGCATCCCGCCATCACCACGAATCTGCTTATTGCTCCGGACTTCACGGCTCCGACGATGGCCTCCGCTAGGGACAGCACCTGCGAGTGCCCGAATCCGATCGTGAGCTCCCTGTCGTCTATCTGCTCCGGGGGCGCGCACTTCTTGGCCTGCTCGATGACCTTGCTGAAATCCTTCCTTCCGTCCACGGACGGTATGTTGCACGCACCGGGTATGCCCGCGGTGCCGGTGGTGTAGAGTCTGTCGGCGTAGGATTCCTTGGGGATCAGGACGCAGTTGGTGGTGGCTACGATGGGCCCGTTGAATCTGGCGAACTCCTCCTTCTGCGCATACCAGGCGCCGCCGTAGTTGCCGACGAGGTTCCCGTACTTCTTGAATGCGGGATAGGAGGATGCGGTGAGCATCTCGCCGTGGGTGTAGACGTCCACGCCGGTGCCCTGGGTCTGCTCCAGGAGCTGCTCGAGGTCCTTGAGGTCGTGGCCCGTGACGAGGATCCCGGGGTTCTTCCCTACGCCGGTGCGGACCTTGGTGATCTCGGGCGTGCCGTAGGTCTCCGTGTTGGCCTTGTCCAGAAGTGCCAGCACGGTCGCTCCGATGGTCCCGCACTCCATGTTGAGGGCTACGAGCTCATCCGCCGTATGGGGCTCCGCCAAGGAGGCGAGGGCCTTCCTGATGAATGCGGTGACGGACCCGTCCGTGTATCCGAGGACGCGGGCGTGGTGGTAGTAAGCGGCCATTCCCTTGAGGCCGAACAGGAGGAGCTCCTTGAGGGACCTGAGGTCTTCGTTGCCATCCAGGGAGGCGATGTCCGGGATGCGGATCTCGACAGGTTTCCCGATGAGGGCGCGGGCGGCCTCGGTGGCGGAGGCGATCCTGGATCCGTCGAAGTTCGTGTTGCTGAGGGTCATGAAGAGACCGTCAACGATGACCTCGTCCGTTTCGGCTCCGGTCTTCCCCGAAGCGGCCAGCTCGATCAGGGTCCCGATTAGGGTATCCATGGCGGCCGAGAGCTCCTCGGTCTTTCCGCAAATTCCAATCCTGGTGCATCCTGCGGGGGCGCAGGCCTCTTCACACTGTCTGCAAAGCATCGTTTTTTCACTCCTGATATCAATTTGATATTAGATATAGAAAAGATACTAAGATATAAATACCGAGAGTTTCTAAATGGAAACCATGGGCCAAGAGTGCACCGTATACAGGACGATGGAGTATCTTTCCAAGAAATGGGCGATTCTGATCCTCCATCAGCTCAGCAGGGGCGACGAATGGCAGAGGTTCTCCGCCATCAAGAACGCCATGAAGGAGGTCACGCCCAAGATCCTCGCCGAGAGGCTGAGGGAGCTGGAGGAGGAGGGCCTCATCGAGAAGAGGGTGGACACCAGCTGCGTCCCGATCAAGAGCGAGTACCGCCTCACTGAGATGAGCAGGGAGCTGATGGTAGTGGTCCACGATCTCAAGATGTGGGCGCTCAAGTGGAAGATCGACAATCCGGAATGCGGAAGGATGAACTGCCATTTCTGCACGTTATGACGATCAGCATGAGCGGTCCGAGGATCGGTCGTCGTCGGGCTCGGCCAGGTTGAACACGTGCCCGGTGCCTATGATCGTGATCATGTGGGGGCGGATGCCTTTCATCATCCAATTCCGACAGGCTAACCAATAATAATCCGCTCGCCGTTACGGTGCCCATGGCCGGATACGACCTGGTATGCTTCGACATGGACGGGGTCCTCACGAGGGTGAGGAGCTCCTGGTGCTGGATCCACGAATGCTTCGGAGTGGACAACGAGCCCAACTACCAGGCGTACATCAACCAGGAGATCGACGAATCCGAGTTCATGAGGAGGGACATAGCCCTCTGGACCGGCATCAGGCCGGACATCACGGAGAAGGAGATCGCCGTGATGTTCAGGGACATGCCGCTGATAGGCGGCATCCAGGAGACAGTGGCCTGCCTCAGGGACAACGGGATAAGGTGCGTCATCGTCAGCGGCGGAATCGATCTGGCCGCGGCGATGCTGGCCAGGGAGTTCGGGTTCGACGATTACGTCGCGGACAGCCTGGAGACCAATCCGGACGGAACGCTGACCGGTGAGGGCGTCCTGACCGTGGACCTCAGGGACAAAGGTGTCAACGTCAGGGACTTCATCTCGAAATACGGAACCACCGAGGAGAGGACCGTCTCGATAGGCAACTCCTTCACGGACATCCCCATGTTCAAGAACACGGGGCTGTCGATAGCCTTCAACCCCACCGATCCCTACACGTCGGAGGCCGCCACGCATACCGTGGTCTCCGAGAACATCTCCGATGTGCTCGACCTTATCCTCACCGACGATATGCGATCCCGGAACATCGGGTTCGCTCGATATTGATGATCTCGCCCTTCATGATGAGATCGGTCAGCTTGACGCTGTCCAGATAATCGTTGATGATGGAATCCAGCTCCTTCCAAACCGGGAGCGTGGGGCAGAACGATGCGCGTTCGCATGGCTTCTTATTGTCCAAGCAGGCGACCGGGGCGGTGGATCCCTCCGTGACACGGAGGATCTCGCCGACGGAATAGGTTTCAGCGGGTTTCGCGAGACGGTATCCGCCCCCCTTGCCGTGGGTGCCGTCCACGAAACCCGCCTTCCTGAGGCTGGGCATTATGGTCTCCATGTACTTCAGGGAAATCCCCTGACGGTCTGCGATATCCTTGAGCGGCTGGAGCTCATCCGGATGCTGTGCCAGATCGACCAGAACGCGCAACGCGTACCTTCCTTTCGTGGAGACCATATAGCCCATTTCATTCCTCGAACAGCGCGGTGGAGAGATACCTCTCGCCGTTATCGGCGAAGATGGCGACGATGTTCTTCCCCTCGTTGGCGGGGTCCTTCGCCAGCTTCAGCGCGGCGGCGAGGGCGGCTCCCGCGGATATACCGACCAGGAAACCCTCCTTCTTGCCGATAAGCCTTCCGTTCTCGAAGGCGTCGGCATCCTCCACGGCGATCACCTCGTCGTAGATGGACGTGTCCAGGGTGTCCGGCACGAAGCCTGCGCCTATCCCCTGGATCTTGTGCGGCCCGGTCTTGCCCTCGGACAGGAGAGGGGAGCCCTTGGGCTCCACCGCCACGACCTTCACCTTCGGGTTCTTGGATTTGAGGTACTTGCCGGTTCCGGTTATGGTCCCGCCTGTACCCACTCCCGCCACGAGGATGTCCACCTTGCCGTCCAGGTCCTTGTAGATCTCGGGACCGGTGGTCTTGAAGTGGATCTCCGGGTTGGCGGGGTTCACGAACTGCCCCGGGATGACGGAGTTGGGGATCTCCTTGTGCAGCTCCTCCGCCTTGGCGACGGCTCCCTTCATGCCCTTGGCGCCCTCGGTGAGGACCAGCTCCGCGCCGTATGCCTGGATGAGCTTCCTGCGCTCGATGGACATGGTCTCGGGCATGACCAGCTTTATCTTGTATCCCCTGGCCGTCGCGATGGACGCCAGGGCGATGCCGGTGTTCCCGGAGGTGGGCTCGATGAGGACGGTGTCCTTGTTTATCTTCCCCTGTTTCTCCAGATCGTCTATCATCGATTTGGCTATCCTGTCCTTGACGGAGCCGGCGGGGTTGAAGAACTCCACCTT
>CAMMYR010000037.1 GCA_946528255.1 uncultured Methanomicrobiales archaeon
ACTCCATAGACGATGCCGTCAAAATGGCCAAAGAGCAGCCTGACAAGCCCCTGGTGTTCGTCGGCGTGGGCTTCGAGACCACCGCCCCTTCCACCTGCGTCCCCCTCCACACCGACGGCTGCCCCGAGAATTTCAGCATCTACAGCTGCCACAGGATCTGCCCGCCCATCCTGGATACCATCTTCAGCCTGGGCGAGAACAGGATCGACGGATTGATCCAGCCCGGGCACGTGGCCGTGATAACCGGCACCAAGATGTTCGAGGACTTCTGCAAGGCCAGGCCCGTCCCCCAGGTCATCGCCGGGTTCGAGCCGTTGGACATGCTGATGTCCGTGTACATGCTGTGCAAGCAGCTCAAGGAGGGCAGGGCGGAGGTGGAGAACGAGTACTCCCGCCTGGTCAGGCCCGAGGGGAACCCCGTGGCGATGAAGCTCATGGAGGACACCTACGACCCGGTGGACCGCCACTGGAGGGGATTCCCGCTCATCCCCAAGAGCGCGCTGGCCCTCAAGCCGAAGTTCGCCGACCACGATGCCACAAAGGTGCACGAGGACATCCTGGCCAACACCCCCGAGGTGGAGGCCGAGGCCAAGGGATGCAGGTGCGGCGATGTGCTCAGGGGGATAATCAAATCGGAGCAGTGCCCCATGTTCGGCAAGGTCTGCAAGCCCATGAACCCCATGGGCCCCTGTATGGTATCCGCCGAGGGCAACTGCAGCATCGCATACAGATTGGGATCCAAGAGGCTGCGAACATGACCAAGCTGATGACAGAGACCGTGCTGAGGAAGAGGATCCTCATCATCACCAACGATTCGACCGTCTTCAAGGACAAGAAGAGGCTGCTGACCGCCTTCGAGATGTTCGAGGGCAGGATGACAGAGGTCAAGAACCTGGTCGCCCGCCTGGACACCGCGAAGAACGCCAAGGGCGACAAGCTCTGCGACGTGTCCTTCGGCGTCATATCGACCAAATACGGCTTCGTGCCGGGCAACTACATGGTCACCGGGTACGACGAGGTCATGGACTCCAAGGAGGGGTACGAAGCCTGCCAGGAGAGGAAGCAGTACGTGGAGCAGGTGTCCTACCTGACCCAGCCCTTCGACCTCACCATATTCTGCATCCCCAAGGAGATGTTCAGGATGTTCCTGGATGCGGACCAGATCCGCGACGGGTGCGTCGTGGCCGTCACCAGCCCCGAATTCAAGGACAGGGTCGAGGCCAAGAAATGGTATTTCCTGGAGCGCTCCGGCGCCCGCGTGGGCAGCGAGAACGCGGACAGGATCGAGGAGATCGTCAGGGAGCTCTGCGCCTGAGGGCCTTCAGGCTCTCCTTGTCCTCAGCGGGCACGCGGTAGGATTCCCGTATCTTCTGTATCGATTTGTTCTGGGTCCAGTCGCACAGACGACCGGATTCCAGCGCCGCGCGGGTCATCTCCGGGAACCGGACGTAGCACACCGATACCGCCCATGCCGCGCCCATGCGGTAGTAGTAACCCGGGTTGTCGCGGGACATTATGTCCTCCAGCAGGAGGCGGGTGCTCTCCGCGTCCTTGAACGCGGACATGCGCATGACCACGGACACCCTCATCCTGAACTCATCGCCGGAATCGATGAGGGATGCGAAGTAATCCCAAGCCTCCCCCTCCGCGCCCTTCTGCACCTTCCAGGACGAGCAGAAGGTGTCGCAGGTCGACCAGTTGTCTATCCTTGGCAGGAAAGCCTCTGTGCGCTGGATCCTCTCCTCCTGGGGCATCCTCGCTGTTGCTATGATGAGTCCGAAGAGCATCTCCTCCTCGAAATTGGAGGGCTCCTCCTCCAGGATCTCCCTCCAGCCGCCCTTGCAGATCTCCTTGGCCAGGGCGCGGATCTGCGGTATTCTGGCGCCCAGTATCTTCTCCTTCCCAGGGATCAGCTTGGCCACGAACTTGGCATTATCCGGATCCGCATATGATTCCAGCACCGAACGGTAATCGATCATCCAATGCACCCTCATGGACCAGGAGCTTTCTCTTAAGAGACGTCCCGCCGCTGTATGATCCCAATCCGCCGGAGGCGGGGAGTACGCGGTGGCAGGGGATGATTATCGGTATCGGGTTCTCGGCGCAGACGGTCCCCACGGCGCGGAAGGCCCCCGGATGTCCTGATTCCTCAGCGATCTGCGAATATGTCCTGGTCTCCCCGTACGGTATGCGCCTGACGGCCTCCAGGACATCCTGTCTGAATTCCGTGCCCTCTACGAGCACATCCACATCGAACTCCGTGACCGAACCGGACAGATAGCCGTTGATCTGCTCCGCCGCATCCGCTATGGCGGGCGTCTCGGACTCATCCATCGGAGGCAGGTTCATGCAGGGCAGGTATACGCCGGTGATACGCCCCTGGCCATCCTCCGTGATGCTTATCCTGCCGAGCAGGGTAAGATACGAGAATATCCTCGGTCCGGTCATGTGGATTAAGATGGGATTGGAAAGTATAACTATCTAATCCAGGCCGGAATCGGCATTAACATATCCTGCCGGGGCCATACGCCATGCATGATCATATCGGCTAGCCGCCGCACTGACATCCCCGCATTCCACACGGAATGGCTGATGAACCGCCTGCGCGCCGGCTACGCCCTGGTCCGCAATCCCGTGAGCAAGAACGTGGTCTACAGGGTGGACCTCACGCGGAGGAACGTGGACTGCATCGCGTTCATAACCAAGAACCCCATGCCCCTGGAGCCCCATCTGAGGGAGTTCGGCTCCATGGGGCACCTGTACACCTTCCAGGTCACTATGACCCCCTACGGGAAGGATCTGGAGCCCGGGGTGCCCTTCAAGGCCGACATCAACGACTGCTGCATCCGCATTGCGGACAGGATAGGCAGGGACAGGATGGCCTGGCGCTACGATCCCATCGTTCTCAACAACCGCATCGGCCTGGATTACCACAAACGCAAATTCGAGATGATGTGCTCCGAGGCCTCACAGTGGACCGACCGCTGCATCATAAGCTTCGTGGACATGTACGGCAAGCTCCTCCGCCTGAAGGAGGAGGGGGTCATCAGGGAGATCACGAGGGATGAGAAGGCGGCCTTCGCGAAGATGGCCGCCAGGACCGCCGAGGACTACGGCATGACGATCACCAGCTGCTGCGCCAAGGAGGACCTGTCGGAATATGGAGTCATCAGCAGGCCCTGCATGGATGCGGCGACTTACCGCAGCCTGAACATACCGTACGAGGTCGCGGGAACTCCCATGAGGGAGAATTGCAGGTGCATAAAGAGCATCGACATCGGTGCCTACGACACCTGCCTGCACGATTGCGTCTATTGCTATGCTAACCGCACGAATCCCGCAGAAAGGGCTTCCAGGGTCTATTCTCCCGAGTCCGAGTTGCTCTGGGGAGAGCTTACGCCGAGGGACGAGGTGGTCGACCTGTCCCCGCGCGAGGCATCTCGTCTCGGGGATTTCCTGCGATCAGATGATCTGCCTGCAGCCGGAACTCCTGATCTCCGCGATGCGGAAGTCGTTCGCAACTGCACCCTGGGGCATAGTCCTGTTGTAGAGTCCTGTTCTTCCCATGATTGAAACGACGTCTCCGGAGTATATAAGCCTCAGAGGGGGAGGTCCCCGAAAGTACCGAAAGTGGGCCCTGTGCCCCATAAATACGGGCAACCGTTCTAGGTACCATGGATGCCGTGACCGTTCTCCTCCTGGGCGTGGGCCTGGCCATGGACGCCTTCGCGGTCTCCATATGCAAGGGGATGATGTCCAGGAAGGACCTGGCCGTCGTGGCTCTCGCCACCGGGGCCTGGTTCGGATTCTTCCAGTTCCTGATGCCCCTGATAGGGTTCGCCCTGGGGTCCGCCGTATATGACCTGGTATCGGATTACGCGCACTGGGTCGCCTTCGCCATCCTCCTCCTGATAGGATTGAACATGATCAGGGAGGACCTCTCCGATGAAGAGGAGCAGGACGGGAGCCTTGGCCTCGTCACCATGGCCACCCTGGCCGTGGCGACCAGCATAGACGCTCTTATCGTCGGCATATCCATGTCCATGGAATCGCAGGAGATCCTCATCCCCGCAGCGGCCATCGGAATCATAACATTCGCCATAAGCGCCTGCGGCGCCGGCATCGGCAGGAAGTTCGGCACGGACAGGATAAAACACGCGGGCACCCTCGGAGGATGCATCCTGATAATCCTGGGCGTGAAGACCCTCTTAGTCGGACTGGGCGTCCTTCGAGGGTGCGGAGATCAGGAGGTACTTCCTGACATAGGTGTTGACCGATCCGGCCAGGTCGAAATCGTCCGCCTTGCGCCTGAACAATCCAAGGCCGACGGACTCGCCCTTGGTCTGGCTGATGATGCCCTCGAAGGCGGTGACGAGCTCCTTCATGTTCTCGTCGTTCCAGTAGTGGCGCACGGCCGCCCTGTCTTCCTCGGTCATCTCCTCCATGTACGCGGAAACGTAGTCCCTGAAGAGGGCGAATGTGTGGCAGAGGATGTTCTCGTCCTCCACGTAGGTGGCCTCGTCGTATCCCATGAGCTGCAGCATTGACGTGACCAGGTAATCGACTATCTCGCAGTTGCGGTTGTACTCTATTATCCTGCAGAAGAGGTTGCTGAGTACATCGCTGAACACCGGGTCCTCGATCGTGACCCCCAGGTCCCTGAGCTTGCGCCTGTAGATCCTGTTGATGGTCAGATACAGGACGTACGTGCAGGGCTCCTTGAGGCGGTCGTAGAGGATCTCGCCCAGACGGTCGATGTACTTGATGTAATCGAAGTTGACGAACTCCGTCTCGATATAGTAGATATGGTCCGAGATCATGGCGGACATTGTGCAGACGTACGCATCGAAGTTCTGGAAGGTCTCCAGCTTCTCTATGGACTTGCGCCATTCGGCCAGCGCCTTTCCGTCCTCCCCCATCTGCATGTAGATGCAGCCGAGGAGCATGAGCTCGTCGGGATCCTCGCCGCCGGATTCCTCTATCATGGCCTGAACGGTCTCGAAGGCCTTCGGCAGGTTGTCGTCCTTTATCATGGCGATGACGGGGGAGTACTTCTCTACATTGCCGACTACCGCGGGGAACTGCTCGAAGTCCGAACGGTTCTTGTAGAGCCTCTTCCCGCAACTGTCGCATAGATCGTAGAGATCATCTCCGGCGACTACCGCCCCGCTGCAATAGGGGCAGTATTGCATGGTCATTGCCATAGCCCAATGAACCTGATATTCACTATATGATGGTTGCCGAAATACCCATCGTTCTCACTTAATTATTTTAGTTATCACATTAATTTTTTTAATGAAAAACGTCCGGAAAGGTCCCGGGAAACCTCGGACAGAATTTACCATGCTGCCGATTTTTTTACATAGCGATCCGGGAAGCTCCCGATTGCTGGATGATCGGAAATCGACAGTAACTTCGCTGATACTAATAGTTGGATAATGAATCCAATTAACCGCGTTAAGCCAATGTGCCAGCAGATGATACCTCCGGACGGTCCTGCGTCCATTCCCGTATGCTCCGCCGGACTGTCGGGACGCCGCGGAGGAGCCGCTCGGGGAGGGATCGGAAGCTTGGGGAAAAAGGAGTAGAAGGAGAAAGGGGTTGACCGCCCCCGAGGGGGCGTAAGGGGTTTGAGTCAGCGTTTATCCGCCTCCGGAAGGCATGAATTCGGAGACATCGACCTCTTCGGCCTCTCTCTTCACGTCCTCGATGGACTTCATGCTTCCTTCGTACACGGTCTTGCGCTCCTTGTAGGAGACCTCGATGTATTCCGACGGGTCGGCGGGGATCAGGTGGCCGGCATCGTAGTAGAGGTCGGTGAAGTCCAGTCTTACCCAGACCTTGCCGTCCCTCTCCTGGACGTCCGTCACCTTCCCGACCGTCGATGTCGGGACGTACTTCAGCAGGTCGCCCTTCTTCAAGGACATCATCCCTTGATGACAGCGCTGCGCTCACCGGCGGGCACGAACTCCCTGAGGGCTCCGCGACCGATCTCCTTGGTGACGTTGGCGAAGTCGAAGACCAGGTTGGGGTCTGCGAACGCTACCCTCACGAAGGGGTTGGCGGTGAATGCGTCTCCGCGTGCGACGTGGGCCGCCTTGGGGATACCGGTGTATCCGGAGAGGTGACCGACGTTCATGGCGTAGTTGGGGTAGTTGGGTCCACGGACCTCCATGGGCAGACCCTCATCGGACCTGTAGGCGAAGGAGTTCGCGGAACCGCACTGGTCCTGGAGGTCGTATCCGTAGAATCCGAGCCTTCCGGTCCTCTCCTTGTGCTGGAGCATGGACAGGTACCAGCAGTTCAGACCGCAGTCGGCGACACCGGTAGCCATTGCACCGGCGATACCGGTGGAAGCAGCTGCGACGGTGGCCCTCTGGGATCCACCGAAGTGGGTCTCCATGACGGCGGGGTATCTCTCGTACATCTCGAGGGCGTAGGAGTTGATGTCGTCTCCGAGGGCCATGAGCTTGTCCATGTCCTTGGGGTCGAGCTTGCAGAAGCCGCCGTACTTGGACTTGATCTGGTCGATGGCGTAGTAGACGTAGTCCTCGAGGATGTTGTCGGTGTACGCAGCGGTAGCGTACTGGGTGAATCCGACTCCACCGGACATGTATCCTCCCAGGTAGACCTGGTCGA
>CAMMYR010000038.1 GCA_946528255.1 uncultured Methanomicrobiales archaeon
TGATAATGCTCCCGGGGACCGTGTTCGGGGACAGCCACAGCTTCCTGAACCAGTGGATGGCGCCCATCGACTACAGCATAGCCGGGACGGTCCACTCCCATCCGGGGTTCTCCAACGAGCCCTCGGAGCAGGACAAGGAGTTCTTCGGGAACATGGGAGGGGTCCACATAATCACCTGCCAGCCCTATGACAGGACCAGCTGGAGATCCTACGATTCCCGCGGGGAGCCGCTGGAGCTGGAGATAATTTACTGACCCTTGGAGCAGGCCTCGACCAGGTCTGCTGCCAGCTCTGCCATGCCCACCAGGTACGCCCTGTCGCGGGATTCGGCGGTGACCGTGACCTTGTCGTTCTCGTAGCGGTCCAGCTCTATTATGAACCATCCGGATTCCATGTCCACGCGCCAGCCGTACCGGTTGGACATGTGCTCCCTGCCGAGGTCGTCTATGCGGCCGTCCATCATGTGGCGGAACTCCTCGCGGGAGCAGGAGATGCGGAACTGCTTCTCGTCGGTGTGGTATTCCGGGAATGCGGCGACGAGCTTGTTGAGGCTGTTGTCCGCCGCCACCATGGCGATGATGCAGGCGGCGTGGATGGCGTCCGGGGCCATCGAGATGTCGGAGAACACGAAGCCGCCCCCGTAATAGCCCAGGTCCGCGTGGCTGTCCGTAACCTCGTCGCACACCGCCCCGGCGCTCGGCACCGTGCGGATCAGCCTGAGGTCCTCCCTCTTCGGGGGCTCGGCGTCGGTGACCATGCCGATGTCTATGCGGCCGTAGAAGGCGTCCTCCACCAGGGAGGACGTGGTCATCGGGATGACGATGCAGGAGGGCTTGGTGAACATGACGATCAGCGCCAGGACGATCTCGCTGGGGATGATGTTGCCCTTCTCGTCCAGCACCGTCATGAGATTGCCGATACGGTTGAGGGCTATCCCCATGGTGCCGGGATCGCTCCCTATGAACTGCCTCAGATCCCTGAGGTCGGAATCCGCTGGGATCAGGGAGTGGGCGGTGTAGTCCCTGTCGAACTGGGCGTTCATGGAGACCAGGTCGGCCCCCAGCTTGTTCAGGATCTGGGGCGCGGACAGGGAGGAGCTGCCGCAGTTGCAATCCAATACTATGGCGCACTCCGCGGTGCCGTTCATGACGGAATACAGCCTCTCGTTGTATTCCTTTATAGAAAGATGATACTTCAGGACGGCCCCCACGCGGGACGGGGCCTTGTTGATATCCTCGGAGAGGATCCTGTCCAGATGGCGGATCTGCTCGATCCTGAAGAGCCCCCCGTCGGAGTTGAGGAGGATGTAGCCGCTCATGCGGCCGTATTCCAGGTACTCCGTGATGTACACGGCGCAATCGCCCTTGGCGGCCTGCATCCCCAGCACGGGCATGGCGACGCGACCCAATTCGATCACATCCGCTCCGGCGGACGTGAGGCCGGCCACCAGGGCGTTCATCATCATGGTGCTGCTCTTCATGTAGTCGCGGCCCACGACGACCCTCTTGTACTCCATGGCCAGGGCGCGGCCGAGCATTACCCCGGTTTCCGGGTCGGTATCCTTCGATGCGGACGACCTAATGGTCATCTTCCTCGATTCCGTCATTGCCCCGCTTTAGCGACGGTGACGTTCATAATGGTTTCCTACAGAGGTGCTATAGTTGGATGTTTATTCCAACCAAATACGCCTTTCCGCGTAGTCCGTCTATGTTCAGCACGGCCAGGTTGGATAGATTATTGGACATAAATATCAACATAAACTGCATTTTTTGGCCGTTTTTAGCATACATTTTAAAAAACATTTAAATAGCCTGCAATCGGTTTTCGTCGTAAGTTTCATTGGAGGTCTAAAAGTGGTAATGGAACCCATAAGCATAGACAAAGCCAAGAAGATCGCGAACAACAAAGGTCTCAAGCCCGGCAAGGTCAAGGGAACCGAGGGCGTCCAGTTCACCAAAGGGAAGAACAGCAGGCTCGATGTCATCACCTGGGACGAGTTCGAGGCCGCCCTCAAGAAGAGGAAGCTCGCGATCTACGAGTCCGGCGGCTGGATGAAGATCATGAAAGCCTGATGTGATCCGCAAGGGTCACCGGCTCTCTGCAAACCCTTTCCCTTTCCTTTTTATATTATGATGATATCCACTGAATCGGCCAACGTGCAAGAGTATCCGAGCCTGGCCAAAGGAGATAGGTTCAGGGCCTATTCTCGTAGGAGTTCGAGGGTTCAAATCCCTTCTCTTGCACCAATTTTATTCCATTTCCAGTCGATCAGGAGTCAATGCTTTTTATCTGCCCTGCCAATAACCCAATCGTGACGGTAATCCTGGTCAGATACTCCGAGATCGGGCTCAAGAGCCCCGGGGTTAGGAAGAGGTTCGAGAACCAGCTGAAGGACAATATGATCTCCATGCTCATGGAGGATGGAGTTGAAGCCTTCGTCACCAACAGGGGGCCCAGATTCTACGTCACCGCATCTGACCCGGAGAAGGCCGTCGCGTGCCTGAGGAGGGTCTTCGGGATAACGTCCATGTCCATAACCGACGAGTGCGGATCCTCCATGGAAGAAGTCTGCGCCAAGGCAGCGGAGTACTCCAGGGGGAGGATCTCCGCCGGCGAGAGCTTCGCCGTCAGGGCCCGCCGCGAGGGGAACCAGGGATACACCAGCATGGACCTCGGGCGCGAAGCGGGCTCAGCTATCTTCCTGGCCAACGAGGACCTCGGCGTGAAGGTGTCCCTCTCGGATCCCGACAGGGAGTTCTTCATAGAGGTTCGCGACGACAAGGCGTTCCTGTTCTCCGAGAACGTCCAGTGCCATGCCGGACTTCCGGTGGGCACCCAGGGGCGCGTCGTTGCTTTCATCGACGACGACAGGGGGCTCGTATCCGCTTGGCTGATGATGAAGCGCGGATGCAGGGTCTCAGTCAGAGGAGATTACCGCTTCGAGGAGCTGAAGAGGTACGACCCGCTGATGAGGATCGTGGACAAGGATCCCAAGAACACCCTCGGATACGTCATAGGGACCAAGCTCGAGGACCTGGAGAGCGTGGATGTCTCTCAATACGGCATACCGGTGTTCTTCCCGACCATAGGGATGAGCGACGAGCAGGTAGAGGAGATCTCCGAGATCATAAGGCAGGGCCTGTAAATTTAGGCATGACTAAATTTATATATTATTTAGGCTATCCTAAATCTGAGGTATGAAAAGCGTATCTCAGGAGTGATCTGGAAGAAGACGCGAATCAGTGACAAATCTTGCCTCTAACCCGGCGGCCCAAAATAAATTGTCCATAGTAACCGCCGCCGGGTTTTTTACCACTATTTTTCAACGGTACCGGATTCGGATTCCGAGCAATTGATAATAAAAAAAGACCCGCCCGGAGGCGGTAAAATGTTTGATTCGAACCTGAAGTATCACTTGATTCTTCTCTGGTTGGCCCTGACGGAAGGCCTGGCCTTCTCGGCACCCTTTCCGGTGTGCCTCATTCCACGGCCCTTCTGGCCAGCAGAGGTCTTTCCGCGGTAGACGCGGTTCTTCTGCTTGTTGTCGCAGATCCAGGTGATCTTCTTGTCGGCCTTGATGACGGGGTGCGCGGGGTCGACCATGATGACCTCGTACCACTCCTGCTGTCCGTCGGCTCCTACCCAGTAGGAGTTCAGGACCTCGAGGTTGGGGTATCTCTTGGCTGCCCTCTCCTCGGCCATTCTCTGGAGGCTCTTTCCGACGGTAATCTGGTTGATTCCCTTCCTCTTGGCCCTCCTTCCGGTCACGATGGCGTGCTTCCTGAAGCTTCCCTTCCTGACCCTGGCCCTGACGATCACATATCCCTGTTTGGCCTTGTACCCGAGGCTCCTTGCCCTGTCGAGGCGGGTGGGCTTCTCCACACGGCAGAAGTTCTCCTCCTTCCTCCACTGGATGCGGCGCTCGTAGTTGAGCTCCTTGAGGTACGATTTGCTGGGTACGTTCCATGCATCGCCGATGTAGCGGTACATGCTCTTCCCGTTGACCGGGCGTGTTTCCTGAGTCTCATCGCTCATTTTATCACCTTTACGGATTCACCCCTTCGGGCACATTTCCGTTCGCTCCTTTAATTAAGGAACAGGACTCGGTACCGCGCTTTCCTATATAAAGATGAGCGATGGGCGGCCCGGTAGGCGGTCTGAGATAGCACAGCGGACGGGGCTGACCTAAGATGATCGCCGCGGAACTGCCGGACGCGGTTCGCAGGTTTATATCGGCAATGCGATGGAATCCGCATGGTCCAGTTCCTTGGTACGATGCGGAAACAGCTATCCATGCTGAAGAACATCATGCTGATGGTGCATTTCGACAAGATCCTGGCGATGTACCTTGTGGTCTACTTCGCCGTTTCACTGATCGTCTGGCACTTCGATCCGGACATAAAGGACCTTTCCGATGCTTTGTGGTTCACCTTCGAGACCGTGACCACGATCGGCTACGGCGACCTTCTGGTCAATTCGGATATCGGGCGCATCCTGACGGTGTTCCTGTCCATCTACTCCATCGCCCTGGTGGCCATATTCACCGGCCTGATCGCGGGATTCTACATGGAGATGGTGAAGATGAAGTCCCGCGGTGCCGCCAGCGAGTTCCTCTACGACCTGCAGCGCCTGCCGGAGATGTCCCATGAGGAGCTTGTCGAGATGTCGGAGCGCGCCAGGAAGTTCATGAAAGAGCGATCGGGCCGTCCCGTCCCTGTCTTTCAGACCCATAGCCAGTATGAAGGCTATCAGGGTAATCACGATGGCCACGAAGAACGCGTGGTGGAATCCCGGGACCAGCCCCCCGGGGGACAACGGCCCCGTGATTATGAACGCCATGAACACCGCGTTCAGGACCGCCACTCCGGAAGAGCAGCCGACCTGCCTGAAGGTGTTGGATATGCCGGACATCAGGCCGTTCTCGCCCTCGGATATCCCGGAGAACGCCAGGTTGGTGGTGGTCACCAAGGCGGTTCCGATACCTGCGCCCATGAGGAACAGGGCGGCCAATATCCAGATCAGCCCGGTATCGGCGTCGAACCTGGACATCATAAGGAATCCCGCGGCGCACATCAGCGACCCGATTATTGCGAACTGCCGGGTCTTCCCGGTGCGGTCGGATATCCTTCCGACTATGGGGCTCATGACCATCATCCCCACGGAGTTGGCCACCAGTATCAGGCCGTACTCGATGGTGGAGAACCCCTTGACGAATCCCAGGTAATAAGGCAGCAGAAGGTAGCTGCCGGCCATGGTCATGAACAGCAGCAGCGTTATCAGGCAGCACCTCAGGACGTTCGGCCGCTTCAGTATGTCCAATGACACCAGCGGGTCGGAGACCCTCTGCTCCCAGCGGGACAGCAGGCCTGCGGCCACTGCGGCCACCATTATGAGGCCGATCCCGAAGTACGAGGTCCATCCGATATCGGACCCCTCGTTGAGGTACAGGATCAGCGAGAACAGCATAGCCAGCAGCAGGATGGCGCCGACGATGTCCAGGCGGGTCTTGGTCTCCGGCAGGTGCTCGTCCACGTGCATGTACCTGAGGCACAGCACCAGGCAGGCGATGCCGATGGGGACGTTGATGAAGAAGATGTAGGACCAGTGGAAGGATGTCAGGACCCCTCCCAATGCGGGTCCCATGGCCGTGCCGATGGATGTTGACAGGGTGACTATCCCTATCGAGGACCCCCTGACCTCCTTCGACAGGTAGGTGGATACGATAGCCAGCGACATGGACATGACCATGCCCGCTCCCAATCCCTGGATAGCGCGAAGCAGGATCATCACGGGAAGGCCGAACTGCTCAATGGTCCCGCACAATCCGATCAGGAGGGACGTCGTGGTGAAGATCGATATCCCGGTGACGAAGACCTTCTTGTAACCCCTGCGGGTCCCTATCTTGGCCCACAGCAGGATGAAGCATCCCATCATCAGAGTGTACACCAGCAGGATCCACGAGATGTTCGATGTATCGTGGCCGGATTCCCCCAGCTCCTCGGCTATGGTGGGCAGCGCCACGGATACGATGGTGGCGTCCAATGCCGTCATGAAGGTCCCGAGGACCAGCGCGAGGAGGATGATCTTGTGGGAGGTCACGCGATGATATCCGCATGGCTACTAAAATAACTGTTTGCGATAGGAGCACGATCGCCTGCTCTCCTCCAGAACGCCCTGGAGTATCACATGCGGAGTCCCGTGGTCATCGACGATATCGCAATCCACATCGTAGACGTCACGGATCATCCTCTCGGTTATGACCTCCTTCGGGTCCCCGATGTCATAGACCTTGCCGGGCCTCTGCAGCACGATGACCTTCGTCGCGTATTTGGCCGCGAGGTTCAGATCGTGGCTGACGGTGAAGCAGGTCATCCCCGTGCGGTCGGACAGCTTCCTGAGGAATTCTGAGACGTACAGCTGATGCCGGATGTCCAGATTGGCCGTGGGCTCGTCCAGCATCAGGATCTTCGACTCCTGCACCAGGTTGACGAACATCACGAGCGCGATCGCCACAGCGCAGATGGCGATCGTGGTCATGAAGCTTCGCTGTTTCTTCGCTTGACTCATAGGCGACCCTCCTTGGATCCGGCTCTGCGCTGGGATGGCCGGGCT
>CAMMYR010000039.1 GCA_946528255.1 uncultured Methanomicrobiales archaeon
CGATCAGCGTGATGGATGTCAGGAACTTCATGACGTTGGAAAGGGAGTGGTTCAGATCGGCTTCCACCAGCTGGCGGGTACCTTTGATGATCTGGCTGTACGTGGTGGTCATCTCCAGTGCCTGGTTCGTCTCGATGACCACGTCGTCCAGCAGGTCCCTGTCCTCCGGGGAGGATACGAAACGGGACTGCTTGCCCATCCTGTCGATGATGCTGGCATTCACGCTCAGGCTGGTCTTGAAATAGACCAGGTTGGACTCAAGCTCGTGGAGCTCGAAGAGGTCCTCCCTGCGGGTGAACCTGCGGATGGACTCTTCGATGGCCATCCTCTTGACCTCGATGTACTTGAGGTCGGCCTGATAGTTGATCGCGATGCGGAAGAGGATCTGCAGGACGAACCTGGCCCTGTTGGCCACGTTGACGCTGTTGATGTTCCTGTTCCTGTTGGCGACGATGTTGCTGATCGCGAAGAGCTCCTGCAAGCAGACGGTGACGACCGCCCTGTCGGTGACGGCTATGGAGATGGGATAGGTGGTGAACTCCTCCCTGCCGTTCCTCCACTCGCGGGTAGGCGCATCGATCAGGATCAGGGTGTAATCCGGGGTGACCTCGACCCTGGAGCCCTCCTCGTCGTCCAGAGCAGCGGTTATGGCCTCGCGGTCGATGTCGAGGGCCTTGTGGACCAGCTCGATCTCCTCCGGTGTGGGATTGGTGAGGTTGATCCAGACGTCGTCGGTGATCTGTTCGGTCTTGCTGGGCCTTCCGTCCTTCATCTCGTAGATGTCGATCATTTCTCACCTCACCTCGTATCAATACAGCAATGAACACTAGCACGAACATAAATAATGCTATGGTGGACACAGAGCGAGATATGTTGTCGGCCATGGCCTGCCTGGTCTCCTCGTCCTTGCCGACCTTCAGCTTCTCCAGCAGCCAGCTGACCCCGCCGCCGAAGATGAATCCTCCGTCGAATGGGTATGCGGGCAGGGCGTTGGTTATGCCCAGCAGGAGGTTGAGCCAGAACACCCAGTACAGGCACGCCACAAGCACCCAGAACACCTCGCCGCCGGGGGCGTCGTACCACCACTCCGTGGCGTTCGGTATGGGGTCCTTCCCGTTGAATGGTCCGGCGAGATAGGTGAAGATGCTCTGGACGTAGGATATGGGGGTGTCGGCGGCGTAGAACGGGTCCTTGGCGGAGTCCATGAGGATGTTAGGGGTGGAAAGCCTCAGGCCGGAATCGTCAACTCCGATGCCCACGAACCCTATGTCGCCCTTGGAGCCCAGCTCGAAGGTGTAGGTCTCCATCTTCAGGGGCACGCCGGACTTCATCACGGAAACGGTGGTGAGGGTGACCTGCTCGCCGGGGACGGTGTCTTCCATGGCGGTGTTGAAGTCGTCCCATGTGCCGATCATGTACGTATTGGTTGACGTCTCCAGGGAATACAGCAGCACTCCCTTCTCCAGACCGGCCTTGTGCGCCGGGCCGTCCTTGACCACGTTCTGGACGAACGCGCCCATCTGGACGCCGTCTATCCGCTTATTCTCGTCATGGTAGATGTATTCGATAGAATACGTGGAAGTTGGATCGAACCGATTATCGGGATCGTTGACGAAGAACACGCTGACTCCCTCGGTGCGGGTTTCGAAGTTCACCGGGTCGCCGTCCTCATCGTATATGCCGACTATCAGGGCGGTGGTCGGGATGCCTGCGACGTACATGGGCGAATCCTCGTCCACTGCGAATACTCCCAGGTCGTCCCCGTACTGCGTGGATGTGGCGTTCAGCGAGAACACCATCAGGAATATGCACAGGAGCGCAACGAACGTGTTGACGGATATCCCCGCGGTGTACATGTCCATCTGGACGCGGCGGGGCTGCTTCCTCATCTCCTCCTCGTTGGGCTCCACGAAGGCGCCCACGGGCACCACGGCGTACAGCAGGCCGGTGGAATCGACCTTGGAGCCGTTGGCGCGGGTCTGTATCCCGTGGCCCATCTCGTGCACGACCATCGCGATGCACAGGGCCAGGACACCGTAGCTCAGGGGGAGCATGGGGTTGAACCCGGGGATCGCAAGCGCGTACCTTATGCCCACGGATGACTGCCCCAGAGAAGTGGGCAGGTTTATGAGCGCCACGATGAGCATGTACAGCATCAGCAGCAGCAATACGAGGGCCACCACTTTGGAAATGAAGCCGAAGACCCTCCAGAAGCGCTGGTAGCGGGCGAGGCGGTCCATCGCCTTCATCCCCAGCTTCGTCTTGATCATTATAGCGGGGCCGTATTTGGACAGGTGGTACTTCTCCGCCTGCTCCTTGTGGGTGTAGACCCAGAGCCAGAGCGGGACGTATATCACGCAAAGTGCAATCAGTACGATATACGCCGTATCCATGGCCTCACCTGTCGCGACGATGCCTTCATCTTATAAAGGGATTATTCGCGCGCGCTCGACTGGGATGCGATGATCTCCCGCGCCCACTTCAGCTTCCTGGCCTTGTATCCGTCGGGATCCGGCTTCCCGTAGGGCTCGTCGAAGTCGAAACCCCTCAGCCTGACCTGGGACCCGAAGTGCCTGGCCATGCAGACCGCCCTGTCCCCGTCGGTGAACCCGCCGAAGTCGTAGACGGTGTTCTCGGGCCTGCCCTGCGTGGAGAGCACCACCGGCCCCTTGAATGAAGCGGCGTGCATCCTGATCAGGTCCATGTTGTCCCCGTGGGCATGGATGACAGTGACCGTCCCTGATGCGCTGGCCTCCAGCTGCGGCCCTATATCCCCATCCAGGTCCGTGACCAGGATGTCGGGGGCTATCCCCAGGTCCAGGACCCTGCCGCAAGCGGATCCAGCTGCAATGACCGTGCCCTCTGTACCTTTCTCGGATATGTCGGATTCCATGCACCCGGCTGCCCCGATAACGGTGCTGACCGGGCCTATGAGCTCCCCCAGGTCGTCATCCGATATCAGATCGCAGTTCACCGTCGAGGCTTTCAACACGCGGACCGCCATGGCATCCGCGTCCGGGTCGAACCCGAAATCTTCGCAGATGCGCCTGTAGACCGGTTCCCAATCGGTATACCTCATCCGCCGCCTCCGGCTGGTTGACCGACCTGAGGCGGTTGGTGTAGAACGCTATGACGATGGATGATACCACTCCGGCGACGATCTCCACGATGGCCATCAGGAGGGATTCGACGTCGTACATGTAGTACATGATGATGTCCAGGATACCGGATGCGACCAGCGAGATGGCCGCCAGGTTCAGGAACGAGATTATGGCCTTCCAGCTGATGGTCTTCTTGGTACCGTAATCCTGGATGACAGCCCCGAGTATGTAGACGAAAAGGGCTATGGTGGTGGGCCATACCATACCGGACAGGACGTAGAGGACCTGGTGGAACAGCGACAGGGAGTACATGCTATCCACGTCGAAGAACATGACCAGCATGCAGACGAAGAACAGGGTTATCGCGATAATGGTGAAAATGAATTTGATGCTCTGAGTGACCATGATGTCCTTAACGGATACCGAGAAATTCGTCATCCTGGTGCGCGTATCGTACGAGTACAGGATGATTACCACGCCTATTGCGAACACGGTGAACGCCCCTGTCAGGCTGGCGTAAGCGCGGGGCTCCCCTCCCTCGGACCAGGCGATGTACAGGCCTGGGATCAGGAATATCAGGGCTATGACGGTCATGAGCGCACCCAGCGGAAGCAGGAACCTCTTCCTCTTCGCGGGGTCGGCCAGCATCCTGGTGAGGATGTAGAATGTACCTTCGACTCCGGGGGCCTGCTTGACGTAGACCTTGCGGACGGAGTCCACATGTGCCCTGGAGGAGATGATCGGGTAGATGTACTCGTCCTCCGCCCCGTCTCCGACCAGGACTATGCTGTCTGGTTCGACCGATGACAGGACCTCCTCCAGCTGCGTGGCGAGGGCCAGATCGGATTTGTATCCGACCTTCTCGTTCCCGCATATCAGGGCGCATTCCGCATCCTGGCCGTCCTCCTGGAGCTCCAGGCAGGTGCTGATCGCGGCATACAACGCATTGAGATCGGAGTCCTCCGGGTCGGCGATGCCCAGGGCTGTCGCAGCCTCGGTGCATCCCTGGACGCCGATAACGGGGGTGCTGACCTTGCCTTTGACGCCGAAGTCATCATCCCTGTCCACGACCAGAACCAGAGTCCTCTTCATGACCGTATAATCGCTGGAGTCCGTATATAAGTGTCGCCCCGTTTTTTCCGATAAGGCTTATTTCCAACCCGCGCCTACCCCGTGGCATGCGGATCAGGTGGCACGGCCATTCATGCTTCGAATTCGAGGACTCCCGGGCTAGGGTGGTCATCGACCCCCACGACGGCAAGTCCATCGGCATCAGGCCGCCCTCCGTCACCGCCGACATCGTGCTCATGACGCACGACCATTACGACCACAACGTGAGCCGCATCGTCCAGGGCGCCCACCAGGATTTCATGGCGACCAGGGGCGGATTCACCGCCAAGGGCATCTCCTTCGAGGGCTTCGGGACCTTCCATGACGAGGAGGGCGGGGCCGCCAGGGGCCAGGACACCATGTACATGTTCGAGATGGACGGCATGACGGTCTGCCACTGCGGGGACCTCGGATGCGTCCCCTCGCAGGACATAATCGACAGGATCCGCAACGTGGATTTCCTCTTCGTGCCCGTGGGCGAGGTCTTCACACTTTCCATGCCCCGGGTCAAGGAGCTCATAGAGAAGGTGAACCCCAATGTGGTCGTCCCCATGCATTACAGGGTCGGCGGGCTGACCATACCCGTCGGGAGCTTAGACGGATTCCTGTCCATAATCCCCGAGGATGCCGTGGATTACATCGGCAACGAGGTCGACGTATCACGCGACGACATAGGGGACAGCAAGGAATGCTGGATCTTCGAGAGGCGATTCGGTAGAGAGCCAAACCTTCTTCGACCCTCCCCATCTCTATGGGGGTGGTCTCGTCGCCCAGGATCGCGCCCTTTGAATTGGCGAGGACTCCGGCGCCGACCATCCTGGACCCGTGGTTCACGGTGGTCCTGACCACATCCACCTTCAGGACATCCTTCAGGAGCGCGACGTCCTCATCGGAGGCGCCCACATGGCAGATGCATCCCTTGTTGGTGGCGCAGCACACGGATCCCACGGTGGCGCATCCGGCGATGTCGGCCTTGACGCATTCCACGCCCAGGGCATCGGCGATGGCATCCACGGCGGGCTTCTCGTAATAAGTGCTGACGACCGCTCCCTTGTCGTTGCAGAGGATGTTGTTCCCCGCGGCGTTGAGGGGGTCGTCCAGGGCGGCGCACGGGAGGCACTCCGATACGAGGGAAATCTCCCTCGGGTCGGCGAGTCCCGATACGACCGCCCCGTTGGAATTTAAGGCGATGAGGGAGCCGATCACGAACGAACCGGCCACGGTCATCGTTTTGACATCGACCTCCAGGCCGCGCTCCAGGGAGTTCACGAACTCCTCGGAGACGTCGGAGGCGACGAACGCCACGCTCTCGTTGACCGCTGCGAACACCCCGATGTTGGGGTTACCTGCGTAACGGGCGCGGCGCATCATGGGATCACTCCGCGAGGGAGACCTCGACGAGGCCGTCATCGAATTTGACGGCCTTGACGGTGATCTTGTTCGGAGGGTTGCGGATTCCGTTCTCCCAGATCTTGTCGTTGACACTGGCGTCGATCCAGACGTGCTCCGCATCGACCTTCATGTGCCTCATGATGTTCTCCCTGACCTCCTTGACCGCGCGGTTGGACCTCCTGGTGCGGGGGGCCTGCTTGGTCTTCCTGAGGGGGATGACTATGATTCTCTCGATCTCGTCTGCCATTGGAATCACTCCTTGAGCTTGCTCATGCGCCACGACCTTCTCTTGGGGTGGCGGAGGAACTGCCTGTTAGTCCTGATCATGACCCAAGCGGGAACACGGCGGTTCTGCTTGGTCTTCTTGTTGAGCCTGGTCTTCATTGCCGGGGCCTTTGTGCTTGACATGATTATCTCCTCTGTATCGTGATCTCCCTCTTCTGAGGGACGATCTGTGCAAGGATGTTCTTCAGCATGTTGTCGTCGATCATTCCCTGGAGCCTTCCGCTCTGGGCCAGCTGTATCAGCTGCATCTCGACGCTGTCCGCGAGCTGGGGGTTCGCCAGCTTGATGTTGGCGAGCCTGTCGCGAGCCTCAGGTGTGAGAATCTGCCTGAGGACCGACTGCTTCTGGGCTTCGAACTGCTTGGCCTGCTCCTCCTGTGCAGCCTGGTTCTGAGCCTGCTGCTGGAGCTCCGCCATCCTCTTTTGCCTCAGTGCCGCCAATTCCGGATCGTCCATGCTGAAACCTCCTCAGGCGTTCATCTCGTCGTAGACCTCTTTCGCCGTGTTGTCCAGGAGGGACTGTCCGGCGGGGCTGATTGCACGGCCCTGCTTTTCCTTGGAAACCAGGTACCCGGCGGCCTCGAGCTGCATCATGCACTTCCTGGCGATGTTGCGGCTTCCCTTGACTGCCTTGTTGGGCATGGATCCCTTATCGGCGTATCCGCCGTACTCAGCGGCGAGCCTGGAGGATCCCATGGGGCCCTTAACGTAGAG
>CAMMYR010000040.1 GCA_946528255.1 uncultured Methanomicrobiales archaeon
TGCTTCGAGCACGTCTAATGGATGCATGTGGCTTAAGACCACGGATCTAGATACTAGAGTATCTATGCACCTCGAGTGCGGCGCGGCAGGCCCTTCTGATTCTCCGTTAAGTAGATTGTTGCCGCATAATGCTGAAGATGACTGGAAAAGGCCTATTGGCCGGATTTAACGCTTTCCTGCCCTGTTCTGACTGACAGGTAGGTTATTTATTGTCGTTTTTGGATTCTTCCCCCGAACTGAACGCGATGTCTTCGTGCAATGATATCAGTAATGTTCGGGAAATCTTATGTCGGATGAAGAGAAGAGAGGATTCGTCTTCCACTCCTCGAATGGAGAAACGGAGCTGTCGATCGAAGAGGTGAAGCAGCTCGCAGAGCAGAACGATCCAGACGGATTGTACGCGCTCGGGATGGCATATCTCTACGGTTGGGATATCGAGGAGGACCGGGCCCTCGGATTCGAGTGTCTAGAAAGAGCCGTTGATGCGGGCCAGATCGATGCCAAGGCACTGATGGTGTCCCTCTTCATGCAAGGCGATTACGATGGCATCGACAGTGAGACGGCCGCAGCATATTCCATCGAGGCGGCATCGGCCGGCATCCCCGAGGCCCAGCTGTATGCCGGGCTCGCCTACATGGACGGCGTCTCCGTGGCACAGGATTATTCCGAAGCGGCCAGGTTGTTCCGCCTGGCCATGAACCAGGGCAATCAGGAGGCCCGTACCAATCTCGGCTATCTGTACCAGAACGGTCTGGGAGTCGGAAAGGACGAGGGCAAGGCGTACAAGCTGTACCGCGCATCGGCCAAAGCTGGAAACGCCAGCGGACTGTTCCACATGGGGATCTGCTGCGAGTTCGGTATCGGTACGGCCATCGATTACCCTATGGCCAAGTCATGCTACGAAGAGGGCGCCAGGATGGGCGATCCATTCGCTTCGGAGAGGCTGGGATTCCTGTACTCCCAGGACCTCGACGGCATCGGCATGGATGCGGGGAGGTCCTTCGACTGCTTCCTTCAGGGGGCCATGGGCGGATCCGTTTCCGCCATGTACATGGTCGGATACATGTACCTCAACGGGATCGGCACCGAGGCTTCGAAGGAAGAGGCCTCCAAATGGCTCAAGATGGCCTCGGACAACGGTTACACCGAGGCAGACGAGCTACTTGCGGAGATAAACGGCCAGCGATTATGGATGCCTGCTCCAATAACCATCATATTCCGTATTAAGGCGGATTTACTGATGATGGATTATCCAATATCATGAAATTGTAGTATATCCAATATATCCAACTCGTCCATTCCAAAACGGGATTTCCATGATAGGGAAGATACTGGTGGCTGTCGATGGCAGCGAGAACAACCATGGAGCGGTCGATGCGGCGTTAGACCTGGCCAAGGGTCTCGGCGCGGAACTCACAGCAGTGCACGTAACTCCCCAGGCGGATGCTCAGCCCAACGCCTTCGGGGGCGATACCGGCGCCAAGCAGAGGGCCGAGATCGTCGGGAAGGAGTCTGACGAGGCGTTCAGGTACGTCAACAAGGCGTCCGAAGCCGCGGGAGTCCAATGCAAGTGCCTCCTCCTGGCGGGCAACCCGGGTACGGAGATCGTCAATGTCTCTGGGGATTACGACCTGGTCGTATGCGGCACCCTCGGCCGCGCGGGCCTCGCCAAGGCGATCATAGGCAGCGTTTCCAGCGAAATCGCCAAGCACTCCAAGTGCGCGGTCATGATCACGAGGCGATGCCTCGAAGGCCGGGGAGACCCGGCCCTTTCCCATACCATGTTTTATCTATCCGCCATCCAATCGAAGGTCCGATACCAATGACGGACAGCATCCTCGAGAGGGCCCAGGCCGGAGACGCCGAAGCCCAGTACCAGATCGGCCTGAAGCACATCTACGGCACGGACGCCCCCAAGGACTCCTCGGAGGCCGCCCGCTGGTTCGCGAAGGCGGCGGAGCAGGGGTACCTCCCGGCGAAGCGCGAGATGGGGATCCTCCTGGCCTCCGGCGACGGCGTGGAGCAGGATCTCGAGACCGCCGTCTCATACCTTTCGCTGGCCGCCGACCAGCTGGACCCCAGCGCCCTGTACCACCTCGGCCTGATGTACGAGATCGGGATGGGGGTGCCGAAGGACCTGCAGAAAGCCGTCAGGATGCTGGCCTACGCGGCAGAGATGGGATTCCCCGGTGCCGACATCGATGCCGAGAGGATCGACAACATCCTGACCGCCGAGCGCAACAGGAAGCTCAGGGCCAGGCCCATCCTCAAGCTGCAGATCTCCGACGTCGACGTCGAAGCCGCATGCTGCAAGCGCATGCTGGACGCCCTCCTCGCACAGGACATAGTGTTCATCGATTCGTACAAGGGCCCCGCCCTGCTCGGCGAGGACAAGGACGGCATGGATGCCGTATTGGATTCATGCCCTTTCTGCGGCGCCCGCGTACAGCAGATCCCGAGGGATACGAAATTCCGAACCGGATCCGGGCAACCGCAGCTTTTCCGAGGATGCTGCGGGCGCCCGTTCCTTACGCCAGATATCGCAGAAGCACCATTCTGGTCGGTTTACCTATTTATATTTTCAAGGACATCCGCAACTATGGATTCCAATTACTCAATAGACGATGCAGTAGCGGTACTCCGCAAAACCGTGGAGAGGAAAGCCTCCGAGATAGCGGCCTTCGAGAAGAAGATGAGGCGCTACAGGAAGGAGGACCGCCGCCAGGCCACCGAGGAGCTCATCGCATACCTCAAGGCCGACAGGATCGCCTACCTTTCGGTCATCGCCGACATGACCGATGACGACAAGCTGCTCGAGGGCATCGACACCGAGTCCATCGTGGTGGACTGCCCCAAGCTCTACGACGAGTACCTCTCCGGCCTCGACGCCGACAGCCTCGAGAACGAGCTGGATGCCGAGGAGATCCGCGCCGATTACTGCGACGAGGTCCTGGACATCATGTGCGAGGGCATCGGAGAGGAGGCCCTGAGCAACAAGAAGATGCTGAAGGCCCTCCTGGACGACCCGGACGCGTGCAGCATCATCGGCGAGTACATATTCTACGACGACGACCTCTACGCCTACCTCAACGAGCTCATCGCGAAGAAGGCCAAGAAGTCGAAGAAGAAATCCAAGAAGAAGGACTGAACTTGCCCGGTAGCAAATACGAGCGCGAACTGCGTTTCATAGACACCGACGTCCGCAGGCTGAAGGCCCAGCTGGCCAACATCGCGGATTTCATGCCCGCCGACCCCGCGGAGGCGGCGAAGAAGGCCGAGCAGATAGAGGAGATCGAGGCCCGCATAGCCCAGCTCCTGGCCAGGAAGAAGGAGATCGAGGATTCCTTCGTCGCCGCAGGCCTGGATGTCCCGGACATCTCCAGGAACCTCAACGCCAACACCTGCAGGGACAACGCCCAGTACGATTCCACGGTGGAGACCGAGGAGGAGGGCGCCCCGCGCTCCCCCGCAGGCCTGGACGACCTCGGATCCGACATCAAAGCGATCACCGACGAGATCATGGAGCTGGAGGTCCAGCTCATGAAGGCCGAGATCGACGATACCGGCGAGGCCCCCAAGATAAGGATGAGCATCAACGCCCTGCGCGACAGGCGCGAGGACCTCATCCACGCCATGAAGGAGGCCAAGGCGGCCAAGCCCGAGCCACAGAAGGCCGACGATTCCACCGCCAAGAGGATAGAGGCCCTGGAGGCGGACAACCGCGCCATAAGGTCGCAGCTATCCGGCGTACGCTCCGATATGATGGACATAAAGGAGCAGCTCAGGGAGCTGCTGGAAGCCCTCGGAAGGGGCGAGCGAAACCATTCCAGGCCGGCTCGCGCCGGCCTTTTTTTTCCTTAATCGCTGGTAGAAGCTGGACCAGTTCTCCTCGCCGGTCTTGTCCTCGAACTTGGGTATGCCCTCGGAGAAGTCGTCCCAGTCGATGGGCTCCCTGGAGAGGATGACATAGGAGCTGTTCTTCGCGGTGAATTTGATCGCATCGTTGGAGACCATCAGGTCCACATCGAACAGGGCGATGAAATCCGCGTCCTGGTACTCCCCCTCGGGATCCAGGATGCTGCGGTCCCTGTGGATGCTTGTGTATTTGACCTTCTTCGTCCCTCCCAGGAGGGTCCTGAAGCTCTTGGTGACGCGGTCGATGAAGTACCCGTTGCCGATATCGAGGGTCCAGAAATCCACGTTCTCGTTGGCCTCGACGTCGACCTTGTCCCACCCGTCGAAATCGTCCTTGCGGGTGCCTGCGTAAATCCTGTATTGGGCCTCCTTCGATATCATGCAACGTGCATACGTGGGTTCGTATTTAGCGGTATCACCCCGATGCTCCAACCGTTCATATATCTGATACGGGATTGGGGTGCCATGTTCTCAAAGGCCTTCGATAAGGCATCCGCATTCACCCACCCGCTGGTTATATCCACGCGCACCCACGACGGGAGGGTCAAGACGGATGTGGCCTCCTTCATCGCAATCAACGACAGCTGGGCCATCACGGCCGCGCACACGTTCGACAGCTTCGTGAAATACCAGGCCGATCAGAACAAGATCAAGGAGATCGACGAGATCAACCGGAACAGGGCGGACTCCATGCCAGCCTCGGTGCTGAAGCACGATCCCGAATCCATCACCAACCACTCCTTCTGGTGGGGATGGGACGACATCAGGATGACCAAGGCGGTGGTCAACAGGCAGATGGACATCGCCGCCGTCCAGCTGGACGGCCTCGGGAACCATGTCACGGCTTTCCCCATCCTGGCCGACCTCGAGCGCCCCCGCCCCGGCACCAGCCTGCTCCGCCTGGGGCATTCGTGCAACAACATCCAGACGGAGTTCGACGAGGCCCACAAGAACTTCAGGCTCCCGCCCATCAACCACAGGGACATAATCTTCCCGATGGAGACCATGCACACCCGCACCATCGACCAGGGGAAGACCAAGGACGACAAGTACCGCATGATCTACATGGAGACCTCCACCCCCGGCCTCGGCGGCCAGTCCGGCGGACCGATCGTGGATGTGGAAGGAAGGGTCCATGCCATGCAGGTCAGGACCGTGCACATCCCAACCGGATTCCACCCCACGGTGGAATACGAGGGTTCCACTGTTATAGAGAACCAGTTCCTGAACCTCGGCGTGGGTCTGAGCATCGCCTCCATCAGGGAGTTCCTGGACGACAACGATGTCCGCTACGACGCCGAGGGCGACGAGTCTGGGTACAGGATCACGGGCCGAAGGCCCTCTCCACAGCCCCGAAGATCTCCTTCGGATCCTTGACGTAATCAAGCTTCCAGCCGCGGCATAGCCCCTCCGGGAGGGAGTAGCCGTATGCCGCCGCAATGAACGGCACCCCGCATGCGGATGCGCTTCCGAGGTCGTCCGGGGAATCCCCTATCATGATTGCCCTGTCGGGCGTTATCCCGGTCTCCGAGAGGCAGGATGCGATCATCTGCGCCTTCGGCTTCATATCCTCCGCATCCGCTCCACGCACAGGCCCGAATAGGTCCCTTACACCCCATCTGACGAGCATCTCCTCCGCCAGGCGCTCCAGCCTCATGGTGGCCACGGCCAAACAGTATCCTGCATCGTGCAGGCCCCTGAGGCATTCCAATATGCCGTCGAAGGGCCGGATCATGGATTCACCACGGCTCAGGTAGAAGTTCCTGTAGACGCCCATGGCATCGGCGGTGCCGACTGCATCAAGACCGAAGATCCGCTGGATGTTCTCCCTCAGGGAACCGGACATGGCGCCCTTGAGGACATCGTCCGGGGGAACGGGCAGCCCTATGGCCCTGGCGGTCAGCCTGTAGCACTCGACGATCCCCGTCGAAGTGTCGGCCATAGTGCCGTCCATATCGAATATCACGAGCCTCCCGTTCATGGTTCGCGATAGCCCGCCAACAATATATCGATTCGGGAGCAATCATCCCTCAAAGTATTGCGATTTGATATTAAGCAATAAAAAATAATGATGTTAAGTTATTAGCTTAATTAATAAAGGACATAAGCATAGTTTATTATCTTCGACTGCATCTGCGACAGCAATGGCCACAGCAAGAGTCAGCCGCACTGATTTAGCAGAGCTATTCCACAAGGGTGCATTGCGCAAGAGACAGGAATCCAATAGATTCGCAATCATGTCGGTTCAGTTCCCGAACAAGGGCAAGCTGTACTCAGCTCTGGCGGATTATACCGCTGTCGATGCACGCTACTACGACATGGCATCATGGTACTACTCCGGAGAGATGAGCAGCCTCGAGGACGGCAGCGAGGATGATCTGCTCATGCTCGTGGCGGTGAGCGAGCTGTCGCCGAAGCTGTATGCGATGTATCTCAGAGAGATAGATCCCGAATCACGCGAAGCAGAGAAGATGACGCATAAGCTCCTGATGCAGCTGAAAACTTCCATCAGACAGGAGTTGTCCAATAACTTGTAATTAAATTAGTTAGTTTAGTTATTAGCTTAATTAATAACGGACTGATAAAATCATTGCTCG
>CAMMYR010000041.1 GCA_946528255.1 uncultured Methanomicrobiales archaeon
AGCCTTGCGTACAGCGGCGACGATTCCGTTCAGAAGAGGATGAGCTCTTCCGTCGGCTGCGTGGCGTACGTGCTCGATCCGTACGACCTCACCAAGACGATGGAGGGCAATGGGTTCGACACCGGGCTCTACAACGTGATGCTCATAGTCCCCACGGTCTACTGGGTATCCGAGAAGGTGACGGCCGGCGAGACCACCGGCAATCTGGTGAAAGGGAAGGAGTACAACGTCCTGTACGTCTCGTCGTCCCCGGAATACGCCCTTCCGGGCCACGGGACCATAGGCGGCATGAAGGCGTACGCCCACTCCGCCAGCACTACGCCGGGGAAAGCGGACTTCGAGACCAACGTCTACCCGTATCTCGGTATCGGCGTCTACGAATCCTATGCCACAGCGGACGGGGACCCATCGGGCGAGGGGATGCTGGTCTCCCAGAGCGGGAGGGTCCCCTCTGCGCACATCGACGTCGACGGTTTCAGGGACCTGGCCGATTCCCTCGTGCCGGCATCCGGCGGGGACCTCAGATCCGATTACCAGCAGTGGAACTACTACCAGTGGACCCTCTACAAGATCATGAGCTACACGGTCATGGGCTCCAAGAACTCCCAGGTGATGGTCGGTGACGGATACGTCCTGGGCAATCATCCGCCTGAGATCATCGGCAACGATTCGCCGGCGGTCACCGGCAGCACGGACGGGATCGGTTTCCTGGGTATCGCAGATGAGACGACGTCCGCTTCCGGAGCGGTATCGTCAGCTGCCGGGAGGACATCGTCCAAGCTCTTCATCGAGAACGGATGGGGGTCGCTGAACGTCTTCGTAGGAGACGCATACGTGGCCGGGACGGAATCGTCCGAGCTCCATCTCCATGCGGGGAATTACCTTGGAGGAGCTTCGCTCATCGATTCCCGCGACCAGCCCCTGACCCAGGAGCTCTGGGCCGACATCTTCTCGACGGGGACCGAGCAGTATGCGATATCCTCCGCATCCACGGCATCCGCCACATGGGATACGCCCACATCTTCCAACGGCAACCGCGACTCATACACGGACCCCGCCTATTCCGGGGATATGGTGAACGGAGCGGAAGGCGGCGTGCTCTCGATCACCGTAGGGGGAAGATGGGACAAGGCCTATCGCAGCGGAACGGCTTTCGCTTGCGCAGGGTACGAGATAGATCTCGCTAACGAGTACAGGGGGGCGCGTCTGGCATACCTCATGTCCGACGATGCTCTCCGAGCGCCGCATCAATCGGTAACGGGTACTGTCGGGTGTGTACCAATCTTTTTATATCGAGATAAATTCCCCGATTGTACTAGCCGAGATGGCCCAGCCCGGTAAGGCGCGAGCCTGGAAAGCTCGTGGGAACTTTCCCTCGGGAGTTCAAATCTCCCTCTCGGCGCCATTCATTCCTTCTGAATATCTCTCGATCTGTCCGGTTTTGGCAAATCTATAAAACCTACCTGCCCGCTCGGTTTATATGATAGCATGAACAGGATCGTAACCGTAATCGTCGTGGCGGTCATAACGGTAGTCGTAGGAAGCGCCGCTGCTGCAATGATGGACAACGGCGGAGACGATAAGCCGGCGGATAACACCGGGGCCAAACTGGAATTCCCAGGCCAAGTATCCGCGTATGCGGTGAAACTATATCTCAGCCAGAAGGGCTCTTCCGAGAGGATCTCGTTGGATAACGGCGGTACATTCGATGTACCGGAAGATCCGATAATAATCGTGGTAGCCGCCAACCCAGCAGACACCATCACCATAAACGGGGACAGCGTCATGGTTGAGCACAAGGATGAGATCTTCCCAACAACCTACAAGTGCACCGTGGCGTTCGGCCAGACCTCTTCGGAAGACCCGGTGTTGATAGATTCGATTACGGCCTACTACTCGTTCTCTCCGAAACCGGGGGAGACCGTACACCTGGGTCTGTTCGTGAACAGCACCTGATGCGGAAGCGCGCCGGTCCAGGGAAAAACCCTTCGAAACAACAATGCCGCCCGGGCTAGGGCGGCGGCCTTTCAACAGGGCTGTGTCCTAATTCACCCACATCTTCAAAATTAGGGATTATTGGCACAATCCAGTTTTTGCATCGGGGATTATATTCATTATTATATTCAAATGAGTATAATATTATACTCATTTTATCTTCACTTTTATCTTGTTTATATTCAAAAAATTATTTTTATATTCATTTTCAAAACGTGATGACTATAATACCGGAAAACCGTGAAAGAGGTTTCCAGCGGCATCGCCGCCGTAAATGGTTTCGTTCGGTCGAAGTAGACTCCGCTGAAGGCCTCGGTCATCGAGGACGTCTGCACCGAACCCGTGGCCAGTGTCGCCCAGGACGCCATCCGATGATAGCTATCCGCATATGTGCCAGATATGGAAATAATGAGTCTTATCAAGGACATCGGATCCGAAGGCTCCACCTGATTTGGCTGATGCATCCATCATCCGTGAATACTCCTCACGACCGCTACTCGACCGCGCGCACGTATATATACGCGCCCGAAATAGGTGGCGTAGGTGCGCTATGATAGTAAACGCTGAGCTCTACGTCAAGGACAAGCCCGGTCAGCTGGTGGGTTCCCTGGACCCCATCTCCCTGGTCGACGGCAACATACTGGCCGTCGTCCACAACCGCGACAAGATCGTCAACAACAGGATATGCCTCAACCTCACCTTCGAGGTCGAGGGCAGGGAGCAGCTGTGCAGGCTGAAGGACATCTGGAAGTCCAAGGACATCGTCATCTCGTCCCTGAACTCCGTCCATCAGACATACACGATGGACTACCTGCTGATAGGATCCTTCGACTCCGCCTTCATAGAGAAGTTGATCGAGGAGGCATCCAGGACCATCGCCATGGACGCATCCGACGTGAGGTACACATCCAAGACCGATAAGAAGGCCACGCGCACCGCCATGATATCGGTCAAGACCCACAGCAAGGACGACATGTCCGCCATGGACGCCTTCCTGAGCACGAAGTGCGGAGAATCCGGCATCACATACGTCAGGGGGGTCCGAGCATGAGGCTGTTCATCTGCGGATTCGGGACGGTCGGACAGGGCTTCGCCGAGGTCATCGCCTCAAGAGCGGAGTTCTTCCAGACCAGGTACGGCCAGGTGCCGGAGATCGTCGGCGTGATGGATTCCAAGACCTACGCCGTGGACCCGAAGGGGATGGATCCCCTGGAGCTCGTCAGGAGGAAGCAGGAGACCCGCAGGGTCGGCGATTCGGAGTACACGGATTCCGTGAAGGTCCTGGACTCCGTCGATTACGATATACTGGTGGAGGTCAGCCCCACCGACATAAAGACCGGCGGCGTGGGCCTGATAAACATAACCCACGCGCTGGAATGCGGCAAGGATGTCATAACCGTGAACAAAGGCCCCCTGGCACTCAAGTTCCAGGAGCTCATCGCACTGGCCAAGGCCAACAAATGCAAGTTCAGGTTCGAGGGCTCCGTGGGAGGGGCGATGCCGATCATCAACCTGTGCAGGGAGAACCTCATGGGGGAGAAGGTGGAATCCATCAGGGGCATCCTGAACGGCACATGCAACTTCATCCTCAGCAAGATGGACAAGGGCCAGCCCTTCGAGCAGGCCCTGAGGGAGGCCCAGGAGATGGGATACGCCGAAACCGACCCCACCAACGACGTGGAGGGCTACGACAGCGCCTGCAAGGTCGTCATCCTGGCCAACTCCGTCTTCGGGAGGAACGTCACGTTCAGCGACGTGAAGATCACAGGCATAACATCGATCACCGAGGAGGCCATCGCCATGGCCGATGCCCGCAACATGGTTATCAGGCTGATCGGGGAGGTCTCCGACACCAAGCTGGAGGTCAGCCCCAGGCTCATACCCAAGGGCCACCCCCTGAGCATCAGCGGGACGCTCAACACCGCCCAGGTCATGACCGACCTGGCAGGGCCCGTGACCGTTTCCGGCCGCGGCGCCGGGCGCATCGAGACCGCATCCGCGATCCTCAGCGACCTGGTAGCGATAATGGATGAGAGGCTATGAGCGAACAGGGAAGGATAACCGTCTACGACACCACCCTCAGGGACGGGTCGCAGACCGAGGGCATCACATACTCCGCCGAGGACAAGATGGAGATACTCGGCCGCCTGGAGACGCTGGGCGCCGATTTCATCGAGGGCGGATGGCCCGGATCCAATCCCACCGACGACAGGTTCTTCGCCATGGCCGGTCCCAGACCGGGGCTGGTCGCCTTCGGCAGCACCCGCAGGCACGGCTGCCAGCCGTCCGAGGACAGGAACCTGGTCAGCCTGGCGGAATGCCCAGCGCCATGGTGCTGCATCTTCGGGAAGGCCTGGGATTTCCAGGTCACCGAGGCGTTGTCCGTAACTCTGGAGGAGAACCTCGCCATGGTGGAGGACAGCATAGCGTTCCTGAGATCCAAGGGGAAGAGGGTCATATTCGATGCCGAGCACTTCTTCGACGGTCTGAGATACAACAGGCGCTACGCTCTGGATGTCATCATGGCCGCCGAGAGGGGAGGCGCCGAATGGATAGTGCTCTGCGATACCAACGGGGGCTCCCTCCCGTCGGAGATATCCGAGGCCGTGGAGGATGCCGTCCTGACTGTATCGGTCCCCATGGGAATACACTGCCACAACGATTCCGATCTGGCGACCGCCAACACCCTGGCAGCCGTCGAGGCCGGCTGCACCATGGTCCAGGGCACCATCAACGGTCTGGGCGAGCGCACAGGCAACGCCAACCTGTGCACCGTCGTCCCGGACCTCGTGCTCAAGATGGGCTACGAGACCGGGATAGACCTAGGCAGGCTCACCGCCACGTCCCGCTTCGTGGGGGACGTGTCCAACAGCATGCCCTCCGACCGCATGCCGTACGTCGGCGGGAACGCGTTCGCGCACAAGGGCGGTGTCCACGTATCCGCCGTGTCCAAGGACGCCCGCACATACGAGCACATCGATCCCTCTTCAGTAGGGAACTCCCGCAAGGTCCTGGTATCGGACATGTCAGGCAGGGCCAGCATCATTGACAAGATCCGCTCCCTAGGCATGGATCCCGAGAACGACGAGGGCGAGATCGCCGGCATCGTCAAGGAGATGGAGTCCAACGGATACCAGTTCGACGGCGCCGATGCAAGCTTCGAGCTGCTGGTCATGAGGCACAGGGGCAGCTTCAAACCCAGATTCACGGTCAGCGAGTACAGGGTGCTGATGTCGTCGTACGGCGTGCTGGAGGCCAGCATAAAGGTCGAGGACGCCGACGGCAACGTGGAGCACACTGCAGCCGACGGAAACGGTCCGGTCAACGCGCTGGACAACGCATTGCGCAAGGCGCTGTGCAGGTTCTTCCCCTCTCTGGAGAGGGTCACGCTAACGGATTACAAGGTCCGCACCCTGGACGAGGCCTCCGCCACCGCGGCGAGGGTCAGGGTCCTGATAAGGTCGGCGGACGGCCAATCCAGCTGGACCACCGTCGGGGTATCCGACAACGTGGTCAGCGCCAGCCTGGATGCGCTGGTGGATTCTTTCGAATACTATCTCATGAAAAACGAGGAATGAGTGAAATGAGCAGGATAATAGTGACGCTGGTCGGAAAGGACCATGTGGGTATCATCGCCAGTGTGTGCAACTACTTCGCTGACAACGGGATAAACATCCTGGATATCAAGCAGACCACGGTCCAGGAGTTCATCAACATGATCATGATCGTGGATGCCACCGGTTTCAAGGGCGACTTCCAGGCCCTCAGCGACGGGCTCGCCGCGGTCGGCGATAAGGTCGGCTGCATCATCAAGGCGCAGAACGAAGAGATCTTCGAGATGATGTACAGGATCTGATCCCATGGTGGAGCTGAAAGAGGTCTTCGAGACCTACGACATGGTGTCCCACGAGAATCTCGACGTGAGGACCATCACGATGGGCATCAGCCTGCTGGATTGCATCGATCCGGATCTGGACAAGCTATGCGACAAGATCTACAGGAAGATCACCGAATCCGCCAAGGACCTGGTCAGGGTCGGCGACGAGATCGGCCTGGAGTTCGGGGTCCCCGTCATCAACAAGAGGATCTCCATCACCCCTGCCGCCATCGTCGGCGGAGCCGCATGCAAATGCCCCGGTGATTTCGTCAGGATAGCCGAGACGCTGGACAGGGCGGCCAAGGCCGTCGGCGTCAACTTCATCGGCGGTTATTCCGCGCTGGTCCAGAAGGGCATGACTCCTGCGGACGAGAACCTCATACTGTCGATCCCAGAGGCCATGGCCAAGACCGAGAGGGTATGTTCCTCGATCAGCCTGGGCTCGACCAAGATCGGGATCAACATGGATGCCGTCAGGCTCATGGGCAGGATCATTGTGGAGACCGCCGAGATCACCAAGGAG
>CAMMYR010000042.1 GCA_946528255.1 uncultured Methanomicrobiales archaeon
TCGTCGGTAAGAGGCTCGGTACCGTTCTCGGTCCCCGCGGAAAGATGCCCAAGCCGATCGCACCCGGTGCGGACCCGGCCCCGGTCATCGACAACCTCCGCAAGTCTGTGACCATCAGGACGAAAGACAGGAAGACCTTCCACGCACCCGTTGGATCGGTCGAGATGAGCGCCGAGCAGATCGCCGAGAACGTCGATCTGATCATGAAGCGTGTTGAGGGACACCTCGAGAAGGGAAAACACAACATCGCTTCCGCATACGTCAAGACCACCATGGGTCCTGCGGAGAAGCTAATGTAAGGAGGTTCAAAGATGGCACACGTCGCAGCTTGGAAGAAGGACATGGTGAAAGAGCTGGTACAGGATATGCGCGAGGCGCCCGTTGTCGCTGTTGTCGACATGTCGAGCATCCCCGGTCAGCAGATCCAGTCCATGAGGGCGGGACTCAGGGCCCACGCCAAACTCAAGATGACCAAGAACAACCTCATGATCCTGGCCATCGAGGAGGCGGCGAAGGACAAGCCCGGACTCGACGCACTCAAGGACGCGGTGCACGGACAGTGCGCGATCGTCACGACGGACATCAACCCCTTCAAGCTCTACAAGAAGCTCGAGGCCACGATGACCGCAGCCCCCGCAAAGGAGGGGCAGCTCGCGCCCTACGACATCGTCGTACCCAAGGGACCGACCCCGTTCGGACCCGGCCCTATCATCGGTGAACTTCAGAAGATAGGCCTTCCCGCCGCTATCGAGGGCGGGAAGATCGCAGTCAAGAAGGACACGACTCTCGTCAAAGAGGGCGAGCCCATCCCCGGGCCCGTCGCCGCGATGCTCCCTAAGCTGGAGATCCTCCCCATGGTCGTTGGACTGGACGTCAGGTCCGTCTACGAGGATGGGGTCGTCTACGGCAAGGACGTCCTCGATGTCCCCGATGACTACTACGCATCAATGTTCGCTACGGCCGCATACAACGCCCTGGCACTCGGTGTCGAGATCGCCTTCCCCACGAAGGAGACCATCACCCCGCTGATCGCCAAGGCATTCAGGCAGACGCTCAATCTGTCTGTCGAGGCCGCGATACCCACCACAGAAAACATAGACATCCTCATCTCGAAGGCTAACGCGCAGATGCTGTCCCTCGCTTCCGCGAGCGGATACACCAGCGACGCCATAGCCGCCAGCCTGAGCAGCGCCGCAGCAGCGGCGCCCGCTGCAGCAGCCACACCCGCGGCCGCTGCCGCCGCCCCGGCCGAGGAGGAAGAGGAAGAGGTCAGCGAGGAAGAAGCCGCCGCCGGCCTCAGCGCTTTATTCGGTTAAACAATAGGAGTTGAGAAAAATGGAGTATATCTACAGCGCAATGGTGCTCTACTCTGCAGGCAAGGACATCACCGAGGATGGAATCAAAGCCGTCCTCACCGCCGCCGGAGTCGACGCCGACGCCGCAAAGATCAAAGCACTGGTCGCATCCCTCGAGGGAGTCAACATCGAGGAGGCTATCGCAAGCGCAGCCGTCGCCGCGCCTGCCGCAGCCGCCGCTCCCGCCGCCGCTGGCGGTGCCGCAGCTGCCCCCGCAGCCGCTGCCGCCGAGCCCGAGGAGGAGACCGTCAGCGAGGAAGAGGCCGCAGCCGGTCTCTCCGCTCTGTTCGGATGAACCGAAGGTTCGCCTGAACACCCCCAAACCCTTTACCCTTCCAATCATTTCTGAGAACGATAACATGTCGGAGCAGAGAGTCACCGTCAGGCTTGAGAGCGATACGCTGGCACTCCTCCAATCCCTGGTCGATGACGGCACCTTCCCCACCCTGGCCGATGCCGTCGTGACGGCGGTCGACGACCTCATAGAGGCGCATCTCACCCCCGAGAGGGCGGATCAGGTCCTGTCGGACCCCAGCGGCGTCCCGTACATCGACATAGACGCCATCACCGTCGGCGGAGCCGGGATCACCGCGGAGGAGATCCGCGACAGCGTCTCCGCCTATGTGGAGCAGCACAGGGGGCTCCGATTTGGGTGATGTGGTCTTCGTCGTCTGCGGAGGCGGCGCGACGGCCATATTCGAGAACGCCGAGGACAGGTACAGCCTGCCGGCCGTGGTCATCAATTCCAACGAGCGCAGCGAGGTGGAGCTGGAAGGCGGCCCTGTCGAGGCCCACTGGGACCAATACATCGCCTACGGCGTCGCCGCGAGCAACTCCGACAAGCTCGAGGATGTGCTCTCCGGATACCGCGTGGCGGTCATCTTCGGGATGCTCGGGGGCGGAACCGCCACCGGGATGCTGCCGGCCCTTATAGAATGTGCCAGATCCTGCGGGTGCAAGGTCGTTTCCATCGCCGGGATCCCCATGGTCTTCGAGGAGTTCAGGAGGCCCAGGGCGCTTGCCGCCCTGCCCGAGATAGTCGCCCGCTCGGACAGGACCCTGATCCTGGATATGGAGGCCTCGAACCGTCTTGCCGATGTCGTGCTGAGGAACGCCCTCGTGGTGTTCTCCCGCACAGTCGCGTTCGCCGTGGACAACCTGGTCAGGCTGCTGGAGGGCCCGTTCTTCAGCACCTTCTCCCAGAAGGCCTACACCTTCTCCTACGTCTCCGGCATGGATCCCGCCGATGCCGTATCCAGGGCCATGGATTCCACCCTGTTCGAGACCGACCCCCTGGAGGGCAAGCTCATAATCCTCATAGGGTCCGGATACGGGCTGGCACAGAAGGAGCAGATAAGGGACGAGGTCGTATCCCGCAGCGGGATACTGCCGGAGATAATCAACAGGGACGATGCCGAGGACTCCAAGGTCCTGGTCTACGCGTCCGTGGTGCTCCGATCGCTTCTTCTCCCAGGATTTGCCGTACTTGATGATCTTCGACGCATCGCCGAAGACGCCCATGATGGTGTTGTACTCGTACTTGGTCGGGATCGAACGGCCCATCATGCGCCTGAACATGATGGTGGTCGTCTCCCTCCTGTTTTCCGGATACTCTATCGCATCCAGCAGATCGCCGAAGAAGTCGAACATGAGGGATTTCTCATGGGAGTCTGCAGGCTCGGGGCGCCTGGGGACGTCCTCGGCCATGAAGAACTCGTACATCACGGTGTGGGCGGCGTGGGACAGGTTCATCACCGGGTACTCGTCGCATGTGGGTATGTGGATGAGTACATCGCACATGTTGATCTCCGGCTGGTACAATCCGGTGTCCTCCCTGCCGAAGACCACGGCGATCTTCTCCGGATATCCCCGGGTGGCTATGGCGAAGTCCCTCACGGAGACCGGGACCCTGGAGAAGTTGCGGTCGCCTTGGGTGGTTATGCCGCTGGTGCCGGCCACCAGGAAGCAGCCGTCGACGGCCTGCTCCAGGGTATCTACGATATGGACGTCATCCAGGATGGCTGAGCCGTGCTTGGCCCTCCTGTACGCATCGTCGCCCAGCTCGCAGGGGCTGACGAGATAGAGCTCGTGCAGCCCGAAGTTCGCCATGGATCTGGCTATCGCTCCAACATTGCCCTCGTACTTGGGCCCGACGACCACGATGCGTATCTCGGTCATACGCGGTCTATCGGGGCGGTACGCTTAACGGTATCGGTCGGGGCCGCCTCACGGCCATTATGCGGGTTCCATGAATCCTTTTATATTAAGGAGCCACTCAGAGTGGTGTCTTTGCATCGATGACAGGCGATAATATGGCACTATCATATCAGAACATCAACGGTTCCTCTGCGACCAAAGCCTTAGCGATGTTCGGAGTGATGGTGTTCCTCCTGTCCGCATGCGCAGTCATGCCCGATTCCGATGTCGAAGCCGCTGCATCCCCCGTACCGAAGGGCGGCGACTACACGTACATCATGACCTACGATGACAACAACATCCTGATCACCAATGTGGAGGTCTGGGAGGGAACCACCAAGGTGGATAACGATAAGACCTTCCGCCAGAAGGTGGATGGGAAGTGGAAGATGGGCGAGTACTGGGGGTATGACAAGACCACGGGGCTCGGCCCGTTCAACTCGTTCTATGCGGCCATCAATCTCTATTCCGGCGCCAATGCGGACGATAAGTCGGAGGCCCGCCTGAACACCGATACAGGCGGCATAGCCTATGTCCTCAATCCCTCCAATCTCAAATCCACACTCGCAGGGGCATCCTTCACGGGTTCCCTCTACAACATAATGCTGGTGATCCCCACCGTCTACTGGGTGGCCGATGCGAACCACCTCTACATATCCAACAGGGACATCAGCAACAGTACCGTCGGTTCGTACCATGTACCCTCCGGCATGAAGGCGTACGCCCATATTTTCAACGACAAAGCAGAATTCACCAACGCCCCGATGGCCTACCTGGCGATCGGCGTCTACGAAGCATCCAAGACGACCGTGAACGGCAAGGACGCGCTGGTGTCCCAATCCGGAGCGACCCCCGTTATCGACACGAACGACAAGCTGAGGGGGTACGCGAACGACACTCCGGCGGGTCCGAACGCCGACTACCAGCAGTGGAACTTCTTCCATTGGACCCTATACAAGATCATGTCGTATACCGTGCTTGGTACGAAGAACGTGCAGGCTATGGTCGGCCACGGCGCAGTCAGTTTGGATGCTGCACCGGATTCCGGCCTATCCGATGGAGCCGGCTGGGTAGGTGCCAGCTCCGATTACTCCAAGCTGTTCCTGGAGAACACGTGGGGCGGTGCGAATGAGATGATCGGCGATGCCTACATGAGGACCAGAATTCTGAAGGTGGGCAACCTGCTCGGAGGTGACGGTCTGCCTTCCGACAACGAAAAGGCATGGGAGGTTTTCGCCAATAGCTCGGGACACATCACGAAGGCGCACACGACCTCCAAGTACTGGGACCTTCCCGAGACTGCCGACGGAAATGAGAGCTTCAAAAACGACTACGGCACGGTAGAGGAGAGTATGATCTCCGATGCCACCCTCTTCACAACGCCGCATCACCACTGCATAAGGGTCGGCGGCGGATATACCCAGGGTGCGTTATGCGGTATCTCTGCGATAGATGGGAGGAGCGATGATAGATTCGGCTCCTCTGCGGCCGGCCGCCTGTCTTACGCCATGGGAGGATTCTCCGTCACGTACAGCGCCGGGGAGGGGACTGGATCCGTTACAGATACCGGGAAGTACGCAGCTGGGATGGATGCCGTGCTCAAATCCGATGACGGCATGACCGCTCCCGAGGGCAAGAGATTCGTGGGCTGGTCCATTAACGGCACCGCCTACCCGAGGGATACCGGCTACAGGATGCCATCCGGGAATGTGACGCTCACAGCCGTCTGGGACGATGCATACACCGAATTCGTCTTTGATAGAAACGGCGGCACCGGGGAGCACATGTCCAACCAGAGCATCGGATCCGGCATGAAGACCATGCTGTCGAAATGCTCGTACTCGCGCGAGAGGTACTCGTTCGCGGGATGGTCCGATACGCCCGGCGGGGACGCCCTGTACACCGACGGGCAGATCCTCACCCTGGAGGCCGAGACCTCCGAGACCAGGACCCTTTACGCCGTCTGGGAGGGGCTCTACACCGTATCATTCGATGTCGGCAAGGGCTCCAAGTCCGCACCCGAATCCTTCGAGCGCGCCGCGGGGACCGTGTTCTTCATGCCAGATTACAAAGGGACCGTGTGGAATCACGAGTTCTCTGGATGGACGGATGGAGTCGCGATCTATCAGCCCTGGGAAAACTATCGCCTGGGTCATGCGGATGTCGTATTCAAGGCGGTCTGGACCGCGGAGGAGATCCCCGAGGAAGAGGAAGACGACATACTGCTCCTGCTGGGACAGCATCCTTACGGGAGCTCCGATGGCCGCTCGTTCCTATGGATCGTGGTCGCGGTCTCGGCCGTGGCCGTGGCCGCCGCGGCGGTCATGGTGGTGGCTCTGCGCAAGCCGCGATCGGCATCCGAGGCATCAGATGTTATATAGTAAGGTGACGGTCTGAGTCCCAGTTCCGAAACGGACAGCCGGAGATACCATGTATACACGCAATACCGCATCCCATCGCCAGCAGCTCCATGCCGGCAGGCGCTCCAACGGTTCCGCCGCGACCAGGACCATGGCGGTGTTCGGAGTCTTGTTGTTCCTCCTGTCCGCATGCGCCGTCATGCCCGATTCCGACGTCGAAGCCATCGCTTCGCCCGTTCCGGAGGGCGGCGATTACGCGTATGTCATGACGTACGACGGCAACAACATCCTGATCACCAACGTGGAGGCCTGGGAGGGAACCACCAAGGTGGACAACAGCAGGACCTTCCGCCAGTTGGTTGGAGGGGAGTGGAAGATGGGGG
>CAMMYR010000043.1 GCA_946528255.1 uncultured Methanomicrobiales archaeon
ATCCAAGCTGGCGGCCGATACCGTGAAGGACGGCGGTATCCTGAAAGTCACCATTGGGTCCGGCGCCATCGCGCAGGCGATGGAGCAGATCGACTCCGTGGACGACGGAGATTCCAAGATTGCCGTCACCATAACGGTCTCCGCGGAGAGCGCGGATGCGAAGACCGTGGAGCTGATCCTCACCGCGGATGACATCAGGACGCTGTCGCAGCTGAACGGCTACGAGCTGAGATTCGAGGCATCATCATCCTGCATAAGCATAGGATCCGGGGTCATCTCCGCATTGGGCGGCAACGGGCTGGCACTATCGTTCTCGGACGATGCCACTGTATCCTCTGATGCGCTGTCCAAGGTATCCGACGGCCAAGCGATAGATGTGAGCCTGCTATCGAACGGATCCGGAGTGCATTCGCTGGGCGGGACCGCCACCATATCGGTGCCTTACGCGATTCCAGAGTCCAAGGACCTCGGGGATCTGAGGGTATGGTACCTGGACGGGACTGTGCTGAAAGCGGTCATTCACACATACGATGCCTCCACGGGGGCCGTGTCCTTCGAAACGGACCATCTCTCCAAGTGGGTCATCGGATTCGAGAAGGCATCCGGCGGCGGGGACGACAGTACGCTCCTCTACGCGGCCATCGGCGTCATAGCCGTGGCGGCGATAGCGGCGATCGCAATCTTCGTGATAAGGAAGTGAACGATCTGGCACTGAATGCCTCCGGCATCAAACTGATGGCGGCGGCGGTCATCGCGGTGATGGTGATCGCCTCCGTCCCCTTCATCGGCTTCACCACCGATGCGAGGGAGGACGCGCAGGGCGTGATGCTGGATTTCGCCTACTACAACGTGGAATGGGTCCCGTTCCAGTTCGAGGACGGGATGACCGGAGCGGACGCTCTGACCAGGGCATGCGCCGAGAAGGGATACGGCATAGACTATGCCGAAGACGGCTCGGTGTATGCGGTGAACAACGTCCCCCGCCTGCTCAACGTCAGCTGGGGCATGTACGTCCTGACCGGAGAGGGGAAGGGCGCGGCATGGACCCATATCCAGGACCCATCGTCCTACGTCATATCGGAGGACAGGCTGGTCTCCTGGGCCAGGACGGGTCCGGGTAGCGAGATGATGCCCGCGGTGGATTCCACAGGCTTCACCTACTATGGATATGCATCAGAAGGCGTGAACAGGCACGGGGAGCAGATCAAGGTCGCCACCCTCGCCCCGTCCGTGACGGAGACCGTTTGCGCCATAGGCGGATTCCAGTACATCGTCGGCACCGACAGGTACAGCGACTACCCGAACAAGCTCATGAAGGCGAGGTCGGAGAACAGGATAAAGGAGGTCGGGGGCTACCCGGATCCGAACTTCGAGCTGATAGTCTCGGAGCGCCCCGACATCGTCTTCCTGGACGGGGGGACCAGCGAGCACGTCACCATGGCGGACAAGCTCCGCAAGGCGGGGCTGAGCTGCGTGGTGCTGTACGAGGCGGTGGACACCGACAGCCTGCTGAAGAATCTCTGGATCTGCGCCTCCGCGCTGGGCTTCTCAGAGGACGGCAACGCATACATCAAGGATGTGAAGGAAGCGATCAACAACATCTGCCGCGTCCCGGATCTCACCGGAAGGACGGTGTTCGTATCGCTGGGCGTCAGCGATTCCCCGTACACGGCGGGCTCCGGGACATACGTCACGAGCATGCTGGAATCGCTGGGTGCCGTGAACATCTTCTCCGACTCGGAATCCTGGTTCATGGTGGACAAGGAGGCCGTCTACGACAGGCAGCCGGACGTCATAATCATAATCTACGACCACGAGGAGATAAAGACCCAGAGGCAGTACCGTTCGCTCTTGAACGGACTCAACGACGTCTGGAAGCGGACTCCCGCGTTCCTCAATGGGGACGTGTACGTATTCTCCGGGGATGCCGCGAGCCTCCTATCCAGGCCGGGCGCCAGGATGCCGGAGGCATTGGAGCTGGTGGCGAAGATCCTTGATCCCGATGCATTCGCCGCAGCGGATCCCACGGATACGATAGGCGTGAAGTACTACAACGACGGCTACAACGACGGCGACAACGGATATCTGACATACGTCAAAGCAAAGGGGCTGCTGAAATGGCAAAAGGACTGATCCCCCTGATATCGATCTGCGCCATGCTGGCTATATGCCTCCCATCGCTTTCGGCGGAGCCTACGGACTCTCCGGACAGGCTGCTCATAGACTACGGCAACGGCAATATCGTATGGTACGATATCGTCCCGGGGGGCACGTACGGGGAGACCCTCGAACTCTCAGCCGCCGATCTCGAATTCACATTCCATTCCTCCGATGAGGACACCTTGGTCTCGTCCGTGGGAGGGATCGGCGGTAAAGGAGGCCTGTGCTCATGGAGGCTGTATCTGTGGGACGAGGTCGTCTGGTCGGCTCAGCCGATGGATATGGGTATTCCCTATGAATCCGGCTGCTTCGCACTGGGGTACTACCCTGCGGATTCCATCGTCCCGGTGGCCACCCCGGATTATCCCGCGGTATGGACATCCTACCGCGGAGATTCGACCTCCAGCGGTATCAGCCATTCGTACGGACCCGATACGGTGGCGAAGCCTCTGGAATGGTACAATCTGTACGCGGGCGCGGTGGATTGCTCCCTGCTGTACGCCGACGGGCTCATCTACCACACCGTGGCCGGCCTCTACGGCAGCGTCGGCATGAACAACATGGCATGGCTGTTCTGCCTCGACTCCGTGAACAGGGAGGTGGCATGGTCCGTGAGCTACTCGGATTCAGGGAACATAGAGATCGTGACGCCTGTGATAGTAGGGGATATGATCATACTGTTCTCTGGCAACTGGCACATCTACTGCTTCGATAGGTTCACCGGCGAGCCCATAGCCGAGATGGTCCCTTCCGGGGCGACCGCCGACAAATGCAGCAGGGCGAGGACCACCGAATACGAGACGTACCGCAACGATGCTCCAGTGGTATATGACAGGACGCACGTGGTGGCAGGCCCGACCAACGCGGTCTACGACTCCGGTGCGCTGTACTTCGGAACCTCCGACGGAGTGATGAGATGCTACTCCATCGACAGGGAGAACGGCTTCGTGAAGATCTGGGAGACCGTCCCCGAGGACAGCGTCAGGGGATGCTTCTACTTCTATCCGCCCTGTGTCACCACATACGAGGGCAGGCGCGTGGTCCTTCAGGGCAATTGCTCCGGCCACCTGATATGCGCGGACGCGTCCACGGGCGAGGTGCTCTGGTCCAAGGCCATCGTGGACTCGAAGGGCAACAGGGCCGGCGCAGTGACATCCATCAGCGTCTGCCAGAACGAGAGGATACTCGTCTGCTTCTCCGACGGGGGCATGACGGCATCGAGCGGCGGGATGACCCTCATCTCCCTCGACGGGGGAACCATCTGGGAGAGGGACTACCTCGGCAGCAAGCCCGCCGTCTGCGGCGACAGGGCATACGTCTACATCTCGTACACCCACAACGGCATGCCGACCATCAGGGACCACGATACCGGCATGGATGTGGACCTGGTCAGCGGATACTATTCCATATGGGTGGACGACTGCAGCCGCTGCTGGGTGCAGGACACCGAGGCGGCCTGCGGAGGGGGCATCACCTACTGCGACGGCAGGATCTACGGCATGGATTACTCGCCGGGGTCCGAAGGATCCCTGGGAGGATGGGTGTGGTGCATAGACTCGGATACGGGGGACGTCGTCTGGAAGGCCAAGGTCATACCCTATGCCGGCGCAGCCTACAGCATGTGCTCGCCGACGGTGGTCGACGGCAAGGTGCTGGTCGGGAACGACTACGGCGCGATATATGTGATATCGGAGACGCCCGGCATAGAGCGTTCATCCAGCGAAAGGATCGACTACGATTCCAAGGGGCTCACGCATTGGTCGTGGATCCTGGTTTTCATCACCGCTGCCACCGTGGCGGCGGTTTCAATTCTACTTTACAGGAGGGCTTGACATGGGGGACGGAGGATCTCTCAAGGAATTCATACACACTCTGAAGAAAGGCGTCAAGGCTATGAACGACAGTATGGTCGAAGCCGGCGACGAGAGGAGCGAGATAGGCATCAAGAGGAAGCGTTTCAGGGTGATCCTGGTCGCCGGATTCTTCTTCATGGCTATCATGTTCCTGATATCGATCTCCATATCGTCCGGGGGCATAATCCCGATAAACGAGGCGCTGTCCGCGCTCATCTCGGCGATACAGAAGGGCGGGGAGGACCTGACGACCGAGGAGCTCTATGTCTTCTCCTCCAGGCTGCCAAGGGTGATAGCGGCCATCGGAGTGGGGGCGGGATTGGCGATCGCGGGATGCATGTTCCAGGCGCTGATAAGGAACCCATTGGTCGATCCGTATATCACCGGGGTATCCTCGGGAGCGGGATGCATGGCGGTGGCCGCTGCCACCGTCCTGGTGTCGATACCGTTCCTGTCGGGGTACAGCGCGTACATCATCCCCTTGGGTGCCATCGTCGGAGGGCTGGTCGCTTTCGGCATCACGCTGACGGTGGCGGAATCCGCCGGAGGCTCGGCGACCAATTACATCCTGTCGGGAGTGATAGTGGGATTCGCGTTCTCGTCGTTGCAGACTGTGTTCCTGTCGCTGAACAAGGACAACATCACCAACGTCATGTGGTGGCTCTACGGTTCCTTCGGGAACATATCGTGGGAGAACGCGTTCCTGGTGCTGGTGCCGGCCATAGGGATATCGCTGATATGCATGCTATGGGCCCGCGAATTCAACCTCTTCATGTCGGGGGAGGACCAAGCCAGATTGCTGGGCATGAACGTCCGCAAGTTCAAGGCGGTCATGATGGTCATCGCATCTATCCTTACATCGGTGTGCGTGGCATTCGTCGGGGTCATCGGATTCGTGGGATTGATCGTGCCCCACGCCTGCCGCATGCTCCTCGGCGGGGACCACCGCCTCATCATGCCGGCATCGATCGTCCTGGGAGCATGCCTGATGCTGTTCGCGGACATCATAGCCAGGGTGGTCATATCCCCGCTGGAATTGCCCGTGGGCGCCGTGACCGCCCTGATAGGTACGCCGGTGTTCGCTTACATGCTGGTTGCGAGGGGGCGCGAATATGACGGATGAGATGCTCGGCATACAGGATCTGCGCATAAGCTTCGACGACTTCGAAGCGCTGCACGGATTGACATTCTCCATGCCGAAGGGCAAGCTCATAGGCCTCATAGGTCCCAACGGATGCGGCAAATCCACCATGATGAAGTGCATCTCCAAGCTACACACCAATTGGACGGGGGAGATCAGGATCGACGGCGAGAGCACGGCGGACATGAGGCCCGTGGACATCGCCAAGATGGTCGCAAACGTCCCGGCGGAGATGACCCAGATGTACGGGATGTCCGTCATGGACATGGTCATGCTCGGGAGATACCCGTTCGTGAACAAGGTATGGTGGGAGTCCGAGGACGACGAGAAGGTCGTCAGGAAGGCGCTGCAGACGTTCGGCCTGGACCATTACAGGAGGAAGCAGGTGTCCCTGCTGTCCTCCGGGGAGAAGCAGCGCGTGCTCATAGCCAAGGCCTATGTTCAGAACCCCAAGGTGATGCTGGTCGACGAGCCCACTTCCCATCTGGATATGAAGTACAAGCTGGAGGTGATGGAGTACCTGCAGAATATGGCGCGCAACGACATGACAGTGGTTGTGGCGGAGCACGACATCTCCCTGATGGCCAGGTACTGCGACATCTGCATCATCATGAAGAAGGGGGACATCATCTCAATAGGGGATCCGAAGGAGATAATCACCGAGGACCTCATCAGGGACGTCTATGAAGTGGAGTCCTGCGTCGGAACGGACAGGGAGGGCGAGATCTACGTCCTCCCGAAGAGATGCCTGAGGGAAGACTGATCCGATGCGCTATGCGATGCTGATCCTGGTTGCCTCCCTGGCACTCATCGTCCCATGCCTCGATGCGGCGGATGCCGACGGCACAACCCACACGGTGACATTCCAGATGCCCGACGGCACCGTGCTGGCGACCCAGGAGGTGCCGGACGGCGGATACGTGGACATATCGAAGATCCCCAACCCGCCGGTCCCCGCGGGAGCGGTGTTCCAGGGATGGGGCGACGTGACCCAGAAGATCGTAAGGGACACAGTGTTCACGGCCATGTTCTCCTATCCGACGGAGACGTGCACGGTCAGGTACTTCG
>CAMMYR010000044.1 GCA_946528255.1 uncultured Methanomicrobiales archaeon
TGACGTGGCTCGAATTCAGCGAATCCGAGACGAACAGTGCAGTGCCGCTGACGATCGGTGCGAACGCGTTCAACGGATGCACCGCCCTGGAGGCGACCAGCGCCGCCACGCTGTCCATACCAGATCGCACCACATACATAGGCTCCTGCGCTTTCCAGGAATGCTTCAAGGAGGGCGGGCCCATAGCGCTCATCATCGGTGCGAACGTCGAGATGATAGAGAGCGAGGCCTTCAATGGATGCAGCAAGATAGCATCCATCGAATTCGCCGAAGGCAGCCGCCTCGCGGAGATAAGGGATCGCGCGTTCAAGGATTCCGGGGCCCAGGGCAACCTCTCGCTCCCGCAGACCCTGGTGTTCATCGGCGAAAGCGTGTTCCAGGGATGCTTCACGCAGGTAAGCCCCGATCTGGACCATCCTTACAAGCTCACCCTCGGTGAATCCCTGAAGACCATATCGAAGGATGTGTTCAACGGATGCACCGGATTCACCTTCGCGTACACCGAAGAGGAACCTTTCATCCCCAAATCGCTCAATTACATAGGGCAGAGCGCGTTCATGGGTTCGGGAATTGCGGGCGAGGTAATCTGCGGGGAATCCATGGATACGATATTCGTCAACGCGTTCAACGGATGCACCGGCATCACCAAGCTGTATATCTCGCAGATGGTGAAGAAAGTCGGATTCAACGCATTCAAAGGCTGCATCAACATGACGGAAATCGCCGTGGCCCCCGGAGCAACCGGGATAGATGCCGGAGCGTTACCGGATTACGAGTTCTTTAAGGACACCAGCATGACTGTGAAGATCTCGACAGACAGCGCTGAATTCCCGGGATTCGTCTACGATCTGACCCCCGGTGAAACGCTTAAGTGTTACAGAGCGGCAGCGATCAAGATATTCACCGTCACCTACGACATCGCCGGCGGCACCGGCGATGCCCCCGTGCAGCCGCCCGTCGAGGCTGGCGAGATGATAACGGTACTCGGATACACCGGCACGAAGGAGGGCTACGAATACTCCGGGTGGCTGATGGACGGAATCGTGTACTTGCCCGGTACAGTACTGGACATGCCCGAGCGGAATCTCGAATTCGTGGCGATCTGGACGCCGCTGCATCCGGTCACGTACTATGCGGTCGGGGGCTCGCAGATCGCCCCCACGCAGGACCCGGTGCCCGAGGGCAAGGAGTTCACCGTCGCCGATTACGAGGGAAAGAAGTCCGGATTCGGTTTCAACGGATGGCTATTCGGCGACGTAATCTACAAGCCGGGCCAGACCCTCACCATGGGCGGCGAGGAAGTGGTATTCACCGCCGTGTGGGATGCGATCCGCAATGTCAGCTATGACATAGACGGCGGATCCGGAGCCGCCCCGCTCCCCCAGCAGGTCCTCGAGGGCGCCAAGTTCACCATGCCCCAGTACAAGGGGGAGAAGGAGGGATACGATTTCGCCGGATGGCTGTACGATGGCAAGATCTACTCGCCAGGCGACAAGGTCATCATGGGCGAAAAGGACATCGTGGTCCTGGCCAAATGGTACAGGGTCCACCATGTGACCTACGACCTCGACGGAGGCAAGGGGGAGGCCCCGGAGCAGCCCGACGTGCGCGAGGGCGAGTCGTTCACGATCAAGGCCTGCACCGCGACCAAGGACGGCTACTGGCTATCCGGATGGACGTATGGGGGCTTGAAGTACCGCGAGGGCGATTCGATCACCATGGGCGAGGACGACATAGTCCTGAAGGCCGTATGGATGGAGGGAGGCCCGAGCCATTCCGTCACGTACGACGTCGACGGCGGATCCACGAAGGCCCCCGTCCAGGCGGATGTGCAGGAAGGGTTCACCTTCGTCGTCAAGTACTATTCGGGAACCAAGGGCAACCTCGTGTTCCACGCGTGGGACTACCAGGGCAAGGAATACCACACCGGGGATGTGATCACCATGGGCACCGAGGATATCAAGCTCAGTATCATCTGGACCGAGAAGAAATCCTCCGGCAACAGCATCCTGCTCCCAGTTCTGATCGCCGCGGGCGTGGCGGCGCTGACGGGCACCGCGATATGGTTCGTATACTACGCCAGGAGGCTCCGAGGAATGACTCATTATCCAGTAGGATTAAAAAGGATGGATGTCACTTCATATCTTCAATTCCAAGTGGAGCGGGATGGGCGGTACCTATGAAAATACCCAGAGTCGAGCAGCACGATTCCTCCGATTGCGGAGTCGCATGCGCGGTCAGCATATGCGCCTACTACGGGAAGGACGTCACCATAGCGAAGCTCAGGGAGGTCATGGGCACCGATGCCATCGGGACCTCCATCAAGGGCATCAACGACGGGCTGATCTCCCTGGGATTCGACTCCAGGCCGATCTATATCAGCAAGGAGTCGTTCGCCAACGACCAGTTCACGCTGCCCGCCATAGCCAGGCTCGTACGCGCAGACGGCACGGCGCATTATGTGGCCGTGTACAGGATAAATAACGGCAAGGTCACCTACATGGACCCTGCCGACGGCAGTGTCAAGAAGGACGATATCGAGACATTCAACAAGGACTTCGACGGCGGGCTCATAATGATGATCCCGAAGGAGGAGTTCATAAGGACCAAGGACAAGGGCACCGGGCTCCTGCAGATCTTCAGCAGGATGATATCCTCTCACAAGGTCCTGTTCGCCTCGGCCATCATCATGTCGATCCTGCTGACGGCATTCGGTATCATCACGGCGCTGTTCAACAAGGTCCTGGTGGATGAGATCATCCCGTACCAGGAGGACAACCAGCTGCTGATGTTCGGCATAGTCCTGGTGCTGATCATAGTCACCAACATATGCGTGGCCGCGTTCAGGACGCACATCATCCTGTACCTGTCGCAGAAGGTGGACATCCCGCTGATGCTGGGATACTTCGACCACGTGTTCAAGCTCCCCATCAAGTTCTTCGAGTCCAGGAGGACCGGAGACATCATCACCAGGTTCCAGGACGCGGGAGTGGTCAAGAACATCCTGACGAACACCGCCCTCACCCTGCTGATAGACCTGTCGATGGTCGTGATAGTGGGACTGGTCCTGGTCAACCAATCATCCAGCCTGTTCGCCATAACGCTGATAATGGCCGCTCTGAGCGGTATCCTGATATTCCTGTTCAGGGCACCTTACAGGAGGCTCAACAGGAAGAGCATGGAGCAGGAGGCCAGGCTAAACTCCCAGATCATCGAGTCCCTGAGCAACGTCTCCACCATCAAGACCAACGTCGCCGAGAGGCACAGCCTCGACAAGATCGAGACGGAGTACATCAAGGCCCTGCGTATCGGATTCAAGGGCGGTGTGCTCAACAACGTGCAGTCCTCCCTGTCATCGGGTATCGCACAGCTGGGGAACATCTCCCTCCTTCTGTTCGGAGGATACATGGCCATCAAGGGGGACATCTCCCTGGGTACGCTCATCGCGTTCACCTCCCTGTCGGGATACTTCACCGACCCCATCTCCAGGCTCATTTCGATGCAGCTGAGCATCCAGGAGGCCGAGATATCCCTGAAGCGTCTCTCCGAGATCTACGACGTGGAGGAGGAGAACGAGGTGGAAGACGGCAAGGACGCCCTGGAAGAGCCGATCCGCGAAGTGGATCTGGAGGATGTCGTATTCGCCTACGGCAGCAGGGCCCCGGTCTTGAACGGGGTCAGCATCCACATCGGCAAGGGCGAGAAGATCGCCATAGTGGGCAGGTCCGGATGCGGGAAGACCACGCTGTCGAAGCTGGTGCTCAAATTCTACGAGCCGCAGTCCGGAGTCGTCAAATTCAACGGGCGCGACATCCACGAGCTCGACTCCTTCTCGCTGAGGGAGCGCATCGGATGCGTGCCGCAGGACGTCCAGACGTTCAGCGGCCCGATCCGCGACAATCTGCTGATGGGGATATCGGCCACCAACGATGAGCTGGACCGCGCCTGCGCGATCGCGGGATGCACGGAATTCATCAGGAGGCTCCCCGCGGGCTACGATACATTCCTGGACGAGACCGGCGGCGGGCTCTCCGGAGGTGAGAAGCAGAGGCTGGTCCTCGCCAGGGCGATCCTGAGGAACCCGGATCTCCTGATAATGGACGAGGCCACCAGCAATATGGATTATGTGACCGAGAGGACGACTTTCGATCTCATATTCAAGAAGCTCGCCGACAGGCCGATGCTCATCATCGCCCACAGGCTGAGCACGATACGCAACTGCGACCGGATCTACATGATGGACCATGGTAAGGTCGTCGAATCCGGTACGCACGATGAATTACTAGCGCTCCATGGTGCCTACTACAGGCTATGGTCCAGCCAGACCGGCGACGGTCCGGTTGATTCCGAAGAGGAGGCCGAGGAATTGACCTTCGGAACGGAAGATATAAAAGACACTGAGGAAATAAATGAAGGGGATTTGACCTATGAATGAGATCAAGATAGCAGAGAATAAGAACGTGACATTCAACAACGTCCTCTCGAGGAGGCTCGAGTCCATCGATGTCGAGAACGTCGAGAAGGCGGCGAAGATGTTCGAATCCTACGTGAAGAGGGAGGGTCTGAACCCCTACGGGCCGATCATCCTCCGCGACACGTCCACCGTCGACGGGAACACCTTCGTCCAGAAATCCGAGATGCTCATCCAGGTGAGGGAGGCCCCCAAGTCCGTCGAGGACCCCTACCAGTTCGAGACCAAGGTCAGGCTGGAGGGCTGCCTCATGGCCAGGTTCACCGGCCCCATGGACAAGATCCACCTCGCATTCTCCAAGCTGGCGGTTTACGCGTACGAGCACGACATCAGTCTCGGCCCGGTCAACTACACCGTGGTCGTGCAGGAAGGCGAGAGCTTCTGCGCGGACATATTCAACGAGGTCCTTTGATATGGCGAAGATGGGGGATTACACACTGAAGGGGCTTAGCGACAGCAGGCTGCTGTACATGCGTAATCCCCCTAAATTCATGTACATATCGATACTGGTGATCATACTCGTGCTCATGGGCATCGTGGTATGGTCCTGTGTCTCGATCAAGGCGGAGGAGGTGGAGAACACCGGTATCGTCGTCGATTCCGGCGTCAGCGCCATCTCCTCCGAGGTCAACGGCACCATCATCGCCGTGAACGTGGAGGAGGGGGACATCGTCGATTCCGGCGATGCCCTCATCCTCCTCGACGCAACGGTGGCCGAGACGGAGCTCAGGAGCTATCAGTCCAGCCTCGATCATTTCAAAAAGAGGGTCATACTGATAGACCGCTTCATCGATTCCGTGAACAAGGGGCAGCCCAATCCATTCGTGGATATGGGGGATGAGAAGGAGTTCTACGAGCTGAGGCAGTCCTACGATAACGAGGTATCCCAGAACTCGTCCGCGGATCCCAGCGAGACCATCCGCCAGAAGTACCTGTCCAATCTGTATTCGCAGAAGGCGGACTACATGGGGAAGGTCAATTCCGCCGCGATGTACCAGGCGATCATCGATGCGGATACGATCAGGCGCGATTGCGCGCTCGCTGCCGCAACCTCTGCGGCCAACGATTCTCCCAATCCCTTCGATGCCGGCACCCAGAAGGATTTCTACGAGATCTATGCGACCTACAAGAAGCAGTACGACAGCTTCATGGCCATCTCGCCTCCCGAGGGTGCGGAGTGGCAGGGCGATGCCTACAAGGCCCAGGGATACCAGCTCAAGGCCGCATTCGTCAACAGCATGTACACTCAGGTGGACAATCTCAACAAGGAGATAGAGCAGGCCAATTACTATACGGACATCGGAAAGAAGTCGGCAGAGCGCCTGACCTACGCCGAAAGGATGATCAGCTCTCTGGAGAGGAACTCCGATGCCAACCCGTTCAACGCCTGGTCGGAATCCGCCGCAGAGGTGGAGTTCTACAACCTGTTCGAAACCTACCTGGTGGAGCTCAAGCAGGGCGGCATCGATGATAAGCTGCAGGCGGTATCGCTCAAGTACCTCACGTCGATGAACGGCGAGAGGAACAGCGCCAACAATCAGATACTCCAGCTGCAGGCCAACGTGAGCGCCTGCGAGGCCAATGTAGCCAAATACACGATCAAGGCCCCGGCCGGGGGCGCCGTCCATCTGGACGTCAACCTCCGCACCGGAGCCACGATGCAGGCGGGCGCCACGATCGGAACCATCAACAGCGGTTCCGACAAGG
>CAMMYR010000045.1 GCA_946528255.1 uncultured Methanomicrobiales archaeon
GGGGGAGCGCCTGCCGGACCCGGTGGACGAATCGATAAGGTCCGTGTTCAGCCTGGTGCTGGAGAACGGGATCGACCCTTGGGAGATCGACCTGGCCGAGTTCATCAGGATGTACGAGAGGAAGGTCGCCGCCGGCACCTTCGACATGATCGTGGCGGGCAAGCTCATGCTCATGGCCTGGAAGATCCTGAGGCTGCAGAGTCAGAGCACCCGTGACAGGTCCGAGCCCCCCGTGGAGGAGGAGATCCCCTTGGACTTCGACGATTCCTTCTTCTTCGATGACGACCAGCTCCTGGTCCCGGACATCCAGCTCAGGGAGGCGTACAGGAGGGAGCCGGTCCGCCCGGTCACCATGTACGAGCTCATCGACGCCTTCGAGGAGGCCCGCGAGGAGATGGAGATCGCCCGCGAGAGGGAGCGCATACGCGCCGAGCTCCGCGCCAGGCAGCCCAAGGGCAAATTCGACAACAAGGCCCACGAGGAGGACGACGAGCGCGATGTGGAGGCCGTCTGGCAGAGGATCGAGCGCCTGGGCGCCGGCCCGATCTGCATCGAGGACCTTTACGGCGAGAGCCTGAAGGAGAACCTCACGGTATTCGTTTCTGCGCTCCACCTCGTGAGGGAGGGCCGCATCGACATATGGCAGGAGTCCCTGCCCAGCGGCCAGATCTACGTGGAGATCAAGAGCGACTCCATCACCGGCAGGCTCGAGGACGACGATTCCCGCCGCATGCCCGAAGCGGTGATCTGAGATGGACGCCAGGGGAGCGGTGGAGGCTGCGCTGTTCTCCGCTGCGGAGAACCTCAAGCTGTCCCAGATAGCCGAGAAGACCGGGCTCCCGGAGGAGGAGGTCAGGAGCGCATTGTTCGACCTCCGCAGGGAGTACGACCAGCGCGAGGGGGCGATAATCATCGCCAAGATCGGCACCGAGTACAGGATGATGCTGCGCCCGGAGTATTCCGAATGTGCCAGCGGCTTCGCCAAAGCGGAGATCCCTCCCGGTGTGATGAGGACCCTAAGCACCATCGCGTACAACCAGCCGGTGCTTCAGTCGGAGCTGTTCAGGACCCGCGGCCCCCGCACCTACGATGACGTCCATAGGCTGGTCGAGCTGGGATTCGTGGCGGCGAAGCGCTCCGGTCAGACAATGGAGCTGACGACCACCAAGAAGTTCTCCGATTACTTCGGCATCGGCAGCACCCGCAAATCCGATATCAAGGCATGGATAGAGGCCCATATGGGCGCTCCCAAGGAGCGAACAGGTCGCGCGCGTCGCGCGCAACCTATATTAGCGATAAGGCTCTAGCCCCAACAGATGGCGCCCATCCAGAGCCCTGAATCCGCCGACACGGTTAGCCGTGGCCGTGCAGGGTTCGTGAAGAGGCTCGACGATATCTCCGGCAACCCGAAGGCCCGCAGGGCATGGACCAGCCTGGCCATCGTTTTCTTCGTGATAATCATCCTCGTCCCGTCGATGTTCGTCCTGACCAAGGTCCTCTCCGATTGGGACCTTGTCGACGACGTCCTCCTGGACGGCGAAGCGATGGGCATCATATGGAACGCGATGTTCAATTCGTTCAGCATCGCCTTCATCGTCACGATCATCGACATCCTGGTCGGGCTGCCCATGGCGTGGATCCTGGTCAGGAGGCAGTTCAAGGGCAGGAAGTACCTGGATGCCATAATGGACATCCCTCTGGCGTTCCCCACGGCCGTCCTCGGCATCTCCGTGGTGATATTCTGGGGCGCGCCCGAGGGGATCGAGATTCCCGGGCTCGGATTGGTCATGTCCCCGTACATGATGATCCTGCTCCTGCACATCATCTTCACATTCCCGTACATGGTCCGCTCCCTGGCCGCCATCCTGGAGCAGATCGACCCCAACTACGAGACCGCCGCCATGACCCTCGGGGCATCCAAATGGACGGCCGTCCGCACCATCACCCTCCCGCTCTTCCGCACCGGTCTCGCCACCGGTTTCATCCTGTGCTTCGCCAGGTCCCTTTCCGAGACCGGAGGGACATACATAGCCCTCGCGATGATGGGCGTGGAGAGCGTGTTCTTCACAGGACCCACCTACATCGCATACCTGAAGGATGTCGGGGGGACCGAGGATGCCATGGGCGCCATGATACTGATCAGCGCCCTGATGATCATCTTCGCACTGATTCTCCTGATAGTGGCCAAGCGCCTGATAACCAAGATGAGGATCCCGCTGAAGAAGGTCTGGCCGGAGCTGGGCAGGAAGATAAGCCGCGGGGCGCTCCCCAAAGTCAAGGACACGATCGCCTACCTCTTCCTGTTCATCATGGTGCTCCTGCCGTCGTTCTACATCTTCATCTATCTGACTGAACCGTTCCCGGAGATGGACATGGGCGGGCTGTTCTCGTCTATGGGTATATCGTTCCTAATCGCGGGTTCGGCCGTGGCCATAGACGTCATATTCGGCATACCGATCGCGATGAAGATCGCCAGGAACAAGAGCTCCAAGCTGAGCCACATCCTGGACGAGCTGGTGAACGTCCCGCTGATCATCCCGACCACCGCCCTGGGATTCTCCCTGGCGCTGTTCTGGGGCAGCTTCGGGGAGCTGGATTCCCTGTCCCTGCTGCTGGTGATCCTGGGGCATGTGGCCTTCACCTATCCGCTGGTCGTGAGGAACATAGTCGGTGCCCTTGAGGAGGTGGATCCCGCATACGAGGAGGTCGCCATGACCCTCGGCGCCAAGCCGTTCCAGGCATTCAGGAAGATCCTGCTCCCGATGGTGAAGGCATCCGTGTTCGCCGGGGGCATCCTCGCTTTCACGAGATCCCTGGGCGAGACCGGGGCCACGATCGCCATCAGCAGCGATATCGACGCCATCCCCGTGTACATCACCGGTCTGGTGAAGGCCGGGGAGTACGCGGATGCGGCCATAGCATCGATCCTCCTGATCATGATCTGCTTCGTGCTCATCATGATAGTCAGGAAGCTGACCGGAGGTGATTCGGATGCCCGAGATAGTCCTCGAGGACCTCTGCAAGAGCTTCGGCGACAGCGTCGCCGCGGACCACCTGTCCCTGACTATCCATGACGGGGAGTACGTGTGCATCCTCGGGCCCACCGGCGCCGGGAAGACCACCTGCATGCGCATGATATGCGGCCTGACCAGACCGGATTCCGGCAGGGTGCTCTTCGACGGCAGGGATGTCACCGACGAGGACATCGACCTGAGGGAGAGCACCATGCTCTCCCAGACGTACGCGCTGTTCCCCCATATGGACGTGTACAACAACGTCATGTTCGCGCCGAGGATCAAGGAGTGGCCTGACTTCGAAGCGAAGCAGATCGTCAAGAGCATGCTGCACATGGTCCACCTGGAGAAGAAGGCCGAGTGGAAGGTCACCGACCTTTCCGGCGGCCAGCAGCAGAGGATAGCCCTGGCCAGGGCGCTGGCCTCGGGATCCAAGGTCCTCCTGCTGGACGAGCCCCTGAGGGCTCTGGACGCCAGGCTCAGGATAGACCTGAGGAAGGAGCTCAGGTCCATGTCCAGGGATATGAAGCTCACGTGCGTGCATGTGACGCACGACCAGGACGAGGCATTGGAGATGGCCGACAGGATAGCGGTCATCAGATACGGGAGGATCATCCAGGTCGGCACCCCGATGGAGATCTTCACCAATCCCGCCACGCCGTTCGTGGCGAACTTCGTGGGAAGGTCCAACAACATAGTCGGGAAGGTGACCGCCTGCGGGGACCTGACCGAGATCACGGCCGACAACGGCATAAGGTTCCAGGCCCGCGCCAGCGACCTCCCGGAGGGGAGCGAGGCGGTGCTGACGATAAAGGTGGGCTCCACCAAGGTCATTCATTCATCGGATGACGGGGCGCTCCAGGAGGGCGCATACTGCTCCGGCATCGTGGAGCGCATGCTGTACGAGGGGGCGACCGTCACCATGGAGGTCAGGGTGGACGGCCTGGGCCTCATATCGGCCCAGATGCCCAACAGGAAATACGACGATTACGAGCCGGGCGAGCGCGTGGACATAAGATGGGTACCGGAGAAGGCCTCCGTGTTCCCGATGCCGGAATGCGGCCTGGAGAACGAGCTGAGGTTGGAACGATGGCGGCGATCAGACTCGATAGGATATCCATGAGGTTCGGCGACTTCTACGCCGTCAGGGACATCAGCCTGGACATCGGCAGCGGGGAGTACATCACCATCCTGGGGCCGTCCGGGTGCGGGAAGACCACGCTGATCAAGGTCGTGTCCGGTATATGGACTCCAACCGAAGGGAAGGTCTACATCGACGGCATGGACGTCACCGGGATACCCATAGAGGACAGGGACGTGGGATACGTGTTCCAGAACATAGCCCTGTTCCCCCACATGGACCTGAAGGACAACGTCTCCTACGGGCCCAGGGTCCGCGACCTCCCGCCGGAGAAGATCGACAAGACCTCCGACGACTGCCTCGCGCTGGTGAACCTCCTGTCCAGGGCGGGCATGTTCCCAGGGAAGCTGTCCGGAGGGGAGCAGCAGAAAGTCGCCATCGCCAGGGCGCTTGCTTCCGGGGCGAAGCTGCTGATGCTGGATGAGCCCCTCTCCGCCCTCGACGCGAGGGTCAGGATGGAGCTCAGGTACGAGCTCCGCAGGCTCGTGAAGAACCTTGGGATCACCGTAATGCACGTGACCCACGATCAGGAGGAGGCGATGTCCGTGTCGGACAGGATCGTCCTTATGCGCTACGGCTCCATCGCCGAGGTGGGGACGCCCCTGCAGATGTACAGGCGCCCCAAGACCGTGTTCGCCGCCAACTTCATCGGGGAGACCAACCTGATCGAGTGCACCGTATCCGACAGGAGCAAGATGGGCAAGACCACCGTGCGCCTGAGGGGAGGGAAGGAGGTCAGGGTATCCAGGACCAACTTCGTCCCGGGGCAGCCCGCGGTGCTCTCAGTGCGCCCGGAGCATGTATATTCAGCTAACGACGGGATATCCGCGGAGGTCGTCTCCGCGGTGTTCATGGGAACCTATTGGAGGGTCCGGACGGTGGCCGAGACCCGCGATTACATTTCATACAATGTCTCGACGGACGAAGAGGTACCGTCGCCCGGCGAGACCGTGTAGCTTGTCTTCAACAAGAAAGCCACGGTGGTCTTCGAGAGGCCGCCGGGCGGAATAGAGGAGGAGATTAAACTTGAGCGATGAACCGAAGAACATCCTGACCTGGTTCGGGAAGAGGAAAGTGAACGTGGTTACGAACGGGATGCAGTCCCATGCGCTGTCTGTGCACGACTGCATCGAGGAGCTCTGCATGGCGCTGAAGGCCATGCAGGCCGGGGACAAGCAGGAGGCCATGAGGTGCGTCGACCGCCTCATAGTCAACGAGAGGGAGGCCGATGCCCAGGAGGACACGCTCTGCGAGCAGCTGAGCCTCGGGGAGCTCGGGCCCCAGGAGAGGGAGGACCTCCTGCATTTCGTCAGGAAGACCGACAGCATCGCCAACTGGAGCAAGGAGTCCTCGCTGTACGTCCACATGCTGGCGGAGCTCGGCTTCGAGGTCCCCGAGAAGGTGTGGGCGTCCCTCGTCGGGATATCCATCGAACTGGAATCCGAGGTCAACTACCTCTTATCCTGCATCAAGCTGTTCGGGGTCCCGAAGGGGGACATAGAGGCCTGCATCGAAGGCGTGAAGCTGCAGGAGCACAGGATCGACCTCGCATACTTCGATACAATGAAGCAGATCTACGCGGAGATCGACGACCCCAAGGGCGTCATGCTGGCCCTGAAGGTCCTGGAATCCATGGAGATGGCCGCGGACACCTGCAAGGGCTGCGCCGACACCGTCTCCATCCTGATGGTAGCCAGGAGGCTCCGAGAATGTCGGCTTCCCTCGGTGACGGATGGCTCAGGGGCCTGTTCGGCACGGAGGTCACACCCGAGCTGGCGCTCCAGATCGGCAAGCTGGCCAGCGAGCGCTGCGATGGCCCTGTGGCCGTGGCCTGCGATTCCAGGCCGTCCGGCGAATCGCTCAAGAGGGCCGTGATGGCGGGCATAATGTCCCAAGGTAAGAACGCCATCGACCTGGGCCAGCTGCCGACATCCGCTCTCCAATACTA
>CAMMYR010000046.1 GCA_946528255.1 uncultured Methanomicrobiales archaeon
TAAAATTAACGACGTAGTGTAGATTGGATGCGAATCTGCGCTTTACGATTACTTTGCCACGAATTCCGATCAACCCATGTCTTCCGCACTGTAGTCCAGACATCTCGATATAAGGCTGCAGCTTCCTGCAGGTCCTGTGTGCAGCCGACTATTGATTCGAACCCACTCACACTTGAAACGAGGCACGGAGGCATCAGATGAGCGTGAGAATCCGAACCAATAGTATTTTCCGAGAAGCTCTGGATAGACAAGTGGCGGGCCTGAAGGGATTCGAACCCTTGACCACCTGATTAAAAGTCAGATGCTCTACCTAGCTGAGCTACAGGCCCAAAGTCAGCTTATGCTGGTATTTGCGCTGATTCAATCAATCCTATATAAAGATACTTAAACGACGCGTCCGGAGCGCCTGCGGCCGAACACCAGATACCCCGTGTGGCCCAGGGTGTCGAAGGAGGGCCTGACGCCGCCCGGATGCACATCGATGCCCCTCTGGATGTTCTCAAGGGAGTGCACATCGGCGAATCCCATGTCCCGCAGGGCGTTCACGGAATCGAACACCTGGTTGGCGTTGGGCACGTATATGCAGATCCTTCCGCCGGGGCGGAGGAACGGGACCAGGTTATCCAGCGCCAGCCAGGGATCCGGCATGTCCATGGTGAGGACGTCCGCGAGCCAGTCTATCTGCGGCTTCGCCTCCCTGGCATCGCCGATCGTATAGGACCAGTACCTGTCGTGCCCGGTGCGGGAGATGTTCTTCCTGGCCCTCTGGGCGTTCTCGTCCTTCAGCTCCAGGGTGTGGACGCGGCCGTTGGGTGCCACGGCATGGAGCAGCGCGGTGGTGAGCCCGCCGGATCCGGCGCCGACCTCCAGCACGCTGTCGCCGCATTTGACGTCGCAGTGCATGATTATGGTCTCTGCATCCTTGGGGGTGATGATCTGCGCCCCCCTGTCGAGGGACCCCATGAGATCCATTGTGCCAGGCACGAAGAGGGTGAGCTCCTTGCCCATGATCGAGACGGTATCCCCGTCCTCCGCATCCGCGAACCTGGAGCCGTCGATGGCCCCCAGGGACGGGATCTTGAGCATCCCGCGGGACATGTGGAAGTAGAATCTCTTCCCGGTGGAGGGCTCCTCGAGGAAGACGTACTCGTTATCGGCTATGGGCATACCCGGGATTAGCGCATCATAGGATATCAAAGTTGACGGCTGGTGGCAACCCTTATTATATATAGTCAAAGAAAGGTTCGCCAGGCATATGCAGAGGGGCCGCTGGCCCCTTGACGAAAGAGAGGTTTCGAAATGAACGAGAAGAAAATACTGGCGTTGGCGATGGTGGCCGTCATGGCCATCGTGCCCCTGTGCTCGATATCCATCGATACGGGCTCCGATGGCTCGGCCGTCTCCGATGCCGCGTCGAAGACGCAGAATTACCTGTACGTTCTGGAATACGGGCAGAACAACATGACCATAGACGATGTCCTGGTCTCATTGGACGGCACCCAGTTCCCGTCCGGTGTCGGATCGGCGCTCGCTTCGAAATACAGGGTCTCCGCGGATTCTGAGGAGAAGAGCTCGGCCACGACCGTCAACGAAACTACCAAAATCAACAAGTTCTGGGATTTCGACGACGAGACCGGCAAGGGGCCGTTCAACTCGTTCTACGCGGCCGTCAACATAACCACCGGGAAGGCCGACTTCATCCTGAAGCCCAGCGATCTCACCAAGAAGCTGGACGGCAGCGGATTCACCGCCGCCGATTACAACATCATGCTCATCATCCCCACGGTCTACTGGAAATCGGTGGCCAACTCCGACGGATCCGGGAAGCTCTACCTCTCGAACCTCCCGAACTACTATTACTCGGACGGGAGCGGCGGCTCGGTGAGGATCGACGGCATGGTCGCCTATGCACACAGCTATGGCGCCAACGGAACCGACATCGGGGACTACAAGACCCATGTCATGCCCTATCTGGCGATTGGCGTGTACGAATCGTCCTCCAAAACGATCGCGGCGGGGAACATCCTGGTCTCGCAGAAGGGGGCGACGCCCTATGCCTGGAATTACAATGGGCTGTACGAGGACGTTCAGAGGAACCCCGCCTCCGGGAGCTCCAAGTACCAGATATGGAACTTCCACCAGTGGACACTGTACAAGATGATGTCCTACACCGTCATGGGGACCAAGAACTCCCAGGAGATGATCGGTTACGGGGTGGTCAACGCATCCGGCAGGATAGACACGGGCGCTACGTCCGCATCCGGCCCGTACTACGGCACCGACTCGGAGACTTCCAACGTGAGGATGTTCATCGAGGACTCCTGGGGAAACGGACTCGAGGTTCTGGGAGACACCCTCATCGTCGACCGTGCCTTGTACGTGGGCAACCAGCTAGGCGGATCCATGCATGTGACTTCGACCGCGGGCAAGGCCTCGACCGGTCTAACCATTCCCAATCTGGACTACGAAATCGCCACTCATGAGACGGGAGGATACATAACCAAGACCGGCACCAACTCCATGTCCTGGGACTTCCCAGTCTCAGTCTCATCCACCCGCACCACCGGGCTGGATACCATCGACGATGTATTCGCTCTTTTCCACGATGTGGATGAAGTGAGGATGCTGGATGTCGGCCATTTCAACAAGGGCCAGAAGGACGGTATCGACCGCCTCAGGGCCTTCTATATCCAAGACGACGGAACGGGATACGACAGCGTAGCCCGTCTGGCCTATCTGATGGACAATTCCGCCATAGGGGCGGTTGCCGGCACCAAGTCGGTTCCCTCGGGCCCCAGCTACCTCTACGAGCTCAGCTACAACGATTCCAACACGGCCATCTCCGATGTCCGCGTATCCTTCGGAGGAAACGCAACCACGGCCGGCACGGAATTCGAGTCCAAGTTCCGCGTCGATGCCGGCTCCAAGGATGCCAGCATATCGAATATCGTCAACAGCTCGTCCAAGATCAACAAATTCTGGGAGTTCGACCCCGTGACGGGATTGGGCCCGTTCAACTCGTTCTACGCGGCCATCAACATCTCTGGCGGCCCCAACAACGACGACAGCAACGAGTTGAGGCTGAGCACGGAACTGGGGAAGATCGCCTATGTGCTGAACCCCTACAACCTGAAGCAGACAGTCAACGGCAACTACATCAACAACCAGGTCGGCAAGACGGAGATGGGCTACTACAACATCATGCTGGTCATCCCCACCGTTTACTGGAAGGCCGACGGCGGGAAGCTGTACATCTCCAGCGAACCCTCGTACCAGAGCTCCGAGGGCGAGGTGGAAGGCATGCAGGCGTACGCCCACACCTACGGCGGCACATCGACGGGGACCGCCCCGTACATAGCCATCGGGGTATACGAGGCATCCACGGCCACGCATTCCGTGGGGCAGATAATGGTCTCGCAGAGCGATAAGATGCCTGCGGTCGTCAATTACCATGACGTTTATGCCGCTGTTTCGAAGAACCCGGCTTCCGGGAACTCCAAATACCAGGTGTGGAACCTCTACCAGTGGACCCTGTACAAGATGATGTCCTACACGGTCATGGGGACCAAGAACTCCCAGGCGATGATCGGGAACGGCATCGTGGATGTGAGCAGCGTAAAGGCAACAGGCGCCACCACCGACAGGGGCCCGTACTACGGCGGCTCCTCCAACAGCGAGCACGTCAGGATGTTCCTGGAGAGCGCATGGGGCAACGGCCTGGAATTCCTGGGGGACACCGTCATCGAGGACGGCGTCATATTCACGGGGAACACGCTGGGAGGATCTCCCACCATCACCATCTCCGGCAAGACCTCCACGGGGATATCTTTCGCCACGCTGAACAATCCCATCGCCACCAACGAGAAGGGAGGGTACATCGTGGGCACGAGCACCTCGTCCGCCACCTGGGACTTCCCTACGGCGATATCCGCGAGCCGCGCGACCGGTCTGAACGCCATCGACGATACCTTCGTCTCGTTCTGCGACGGGATGAGGATGATGGATGTGGGTCACTGCAACAAGGGGCAGCACGACGGTATCGACCGCATCAGGGCCTTCCCGATGACCGATGAAGGTTACGGATACAACGGCGCGACGCGCCTGGTGTACGTGATCGCCAACGATGATATCATCGAACCCCCCGCGAGTTACGGCATCGAGTACGAGGCCAACGGCGGTACCGGGACCGGACCTTCGACGACCGTCGTCCTGCGTGAAGGATCCGCCGCGACCGAGAACAACACGTTCACCGCACCCGAGAAGAAGGTCTTCAGGTGCTGGGGCACCAATGCTGTGGGCGGGGACCTCTTCAACGAGGGAGGCATGATAGAGGGGATCACCGGATTGGTCACACTCTATGCCCAGTGGGTGGATGCGCCCAGCGTCGCTATGGAAGGCTACACGTACGCCGGCACTGTGAGCACCCCCGAGGCCAGCAACACCCACGGAACCCCTACTTTCTACTATTCGGAGAAAAACAGCATACCGCCCGAGGACATCGCCACGGTCGCGAAGCCGTGGAAGGATATCGAAAGCACCACGCTCGACGCCGGCACCTACTACATGTACGTCACGGTGGAAGCCAATGCGACGGAGTACTACGCCGCATCCGCATGCCTGGCCCCCACCGAGTTCGTCGTCGGCAAGGCCACCATCACCTGGCCCACCGCCATTGCGACCTACGACGGAACGAAGAAACAGGCCGGCTTGGCGGAGACCGATTATTACAAGGTCATCTCCGATGCCAGCGGCACGGATGCGGGCAAGTACCCCGCCACGCTGTCCCTGAAGGACCCCACCAACTACAAGTGGTCCAACGACGAGTACGGCGAGGACGCCGATATGACCGACGACTGCCTCACCATCGGAAAAGGCACGATAACGGATATCTCGACCATATTCACCGCGGTGTACACGGGCAGTGCGATAGTGCCTCTCCCGTCCGATATAATCTACGACGGATTCAACGGCCAGAGGCCAGCCGATGCGAAAGTCACCATAACGCCCGACGCATGCACCGATGTCAGCACCACCGCCAAGGTGAAAGTGACGGTCGCAGGCGACAATAACTTCGAAAACATCGAGAACAAGGAGCTCACATTCGTCATCACCAAGGCCCCGTCGTCATGGACGACCCTGCCCAGCGCGAAAACCGGATTGGTATACGATGGAAATGATCAGGACCTGTTCACAAACGGCGTAGCCGCCGGCGGTACCGCCGTCTATTCCGTTTCGTTCGTGCCTGCGAAATCCGGAGACTCGGGTGCCGAAAATCCGCTCAAAGGACGCAATGCCGGAAAGTACACCGTTAGCTACGGCATCACCGGGGATGCCAACCATCTGAACCTGGACGCCCAGACCTTCGATGTCGTCATCGCCCAGGCCTCCGCGACGTTCTCCGTCTCCCCGAGGACGCTGAGCTACAACGCCAGCGCCCCTGCTGCGCAGAATCTTGTCACCCAGACTCCTGCAAGCACGGAAGGTTTCACCATCCTGTACCGCGTCGGTTCCTCCGGCGACTACTCCGCCGGGATCCCGCAGGCGACCGAAGCCGGCACCTACCAGGTGTACTTCAAGGTGGACGGCGGCAACAACTACGAGACCGTTGACCCTGCCTACGTCGAATCGGTGATCAAGCAGGGCACATGCACGATCGATGTCACCGCTTCCACCGGCACATACGACGGAAGCCTCATCGCCCTGGCCACCAAGGCCAACCTGACCGCCGGGGCGACCGCATACTATGCAGTCAAGACCGAGGAGGGCACCCCTACGGAATGGACCGAGTGGGGCACCGGGAACCCGTCCGCCACGGATGCGGGAACCTACTACGTCTGGTACAAGGTCGACAGCGGCTCGTCCAGCGTGACCGGCATCGAGCCGACCAGCGTGACGGCGACCATCTCCAAGGCCCAGGCATCCTGGAACGTTTCCCCCGCAGCCAACGCGGGGCTGATCTACAACGGCACGCCGCAGGACCTCATCACCGCCGGAACCATAACGTCCGTGCCTGCTGGCAACGACGGCGTGAAAGCACAGTACCAGGTAGCCGCGACCCCCTCCG
>CAMMYR010000047.1 GCA_946528255.1 uncultured Methanomicrobiales archaeon
GTTCTTCGCCGGGCTCGTCATCGGCTCGGTGCTGTTCGCAGCCATGATCATGTTCCAATTCGCCAGCAACATGATCTACATGGTCCTTTTCGCGGCGATACAGGTCATGGCCATGATAGTGGTCATGAACCTGAAGAGGTTCAGGGGCAAGTCCGATTCGGTGTTCTACGGGTACGGTCTCGGGCTCGGCATGTCCTGCGGCATGTCCATGGGCATATGCTACACCATAACCTCGCTGATCGACGACATCGATGTGGATGCCTCGATAATCATCCTGGTCATCATAGCCGTGAGCCTCAGCATGATGATAGGCGCATGCGGATGCACCATAGGGGAGGGCATCGCCAGGCACAGGCTCCAGGAGTACATCTTCAAGGCGTTGCTGTTCATGGTCGCCTTCAACCTGATGTTCTACTCAGTGCTCAGGACCGGCAACGACGGCGGCATAGCCTTCTACGGATCCGCCATACTGATGGTGGTTCTGTCCGCCGGATACTTCTACTACACGATGGAGCTCAGGCTCCGCGGGGTCATCCGCGACGTGCTGAGGATGGAAGGCAAGAAGAGGAACGACTTCCGAATCGGCCCTTGTATATCCCGATCCTGACCTCGGATATCAGGCAGCGGTCGAGCATGGCGGAGACGTACTTCTCGGCATCCTTGCCGACGATCTCACTCACATCCTCCAGCGTGAAAGTCCCCTTGCACTTCGTGAGGCCCTCGGCCAGGATCTCCATCTTCTCCTCCAGGTCGGAGCAGTGCTCGAACTTGTAGATCATGGTGGAGTAGGGGTCAGTCTCCTCGATCCTCTTCCTCTTGGCCTTGGCGTCCGGGGGGACGTATCCCATGGCCATGCCCAGCGCCTCCCTCACGGCATCCTGGTCCTCGGACCTGTAGACGATGCGGGTGTCCCTGATGTGCTCGGTGCATCCGCAGTACGGGCATGAGGAATCCTTGCATGAGATATCGATTATGCGGGGCCTGTGGCAGACTCCGCATTCGGCCAGCCCGTACATCGGCGGTACTCCGTGAAGACGAGGGCCGCGACACAGCACCCGTAGTTGTCCATCGGGATGGAAAGCTCCTCGGTGCGGAATTCGACCTCTTCGAATTCCACCCCCCTGATCCTGGCCATCTCGTCCATCTTCCAGCTCAGGATCTCCCTGAGGGAATCGGCGGATCCGTGGATGTGTCCCTCGGCCACGTATCCCCCCTTCCCGTCCTTGCGGTATGCATAAGCTATTCCGGCGGAGATGGTCTCTCCCTCGCTGCCCCTCATCTGCGCCAGGACGCAGTGCGTCACGGCGCCCATGGGCATCTCGCACCTCTCCACGCATTCGGCCCCGATCGGGATCACGGATGACACGGATACGAGGTTCTGCTCCCCTATGCCGGCGGAGATGAGCGCCTTGTCGAAGGCGTTCAGATCCGAGACCTCGCTGACGGCCGAGCTGCTTGTGATGAAGAATTTGGAGGGTACGAGTTCCATGGCATCGCCTAAGGTTCCGCGATATACTAACCTTGCCCTCTGAACTCATCCGTAGTATTGGACGGTATCCGCGGGCTGGGAGCTCTGCTCCTCGACCCTCTTCTGCATCTGCTCCGCCTCGTCGAGCAGCGGCTTGGAATCCACCTTGAGGCCGGGGATCATCTTCTTCAGCGGCGCGATGAACGTGGATGCCGCGCCGGGATCCGGGAGGTTCTGGTTGGCAGGCGCCACTAATGAGACCACATCCATGCCGTACGAGGGCGCGGCGTACATGATCACGCCGGTCATGCCCCTGAGCATGCCCCCGGTCATCAGGGGGAGTCCGGTCTTGCGGGCCAGCTTCTCGGAGTTCTCGCCGGAATGGCATACCACCATCCCGTCGTCCTCGTTGTAGCGCGGGACGCCCTCCAGGCAGACCACGGTGTCGCATCCCATCCTCCTCAGATGGTCGAGGATGCAGTTGGAAAGGTCGTAGCAGTCCTCGGGCTTGGGGGCGTACTCGGACATGACGACTACCATGTCCCTCCCCCTCTTCCCGTCGCCCTTCCTGCCGTACATCCTCACGGGGGGCATGGCGACTCCGCCTGCCACCAGGCAGTAGGGGGGCATCTCGGGGGACGCGAAGCCCAGGAGGGGCTCCATCTCCATCTGGGACACCAGGTAGTTGGGAGCTATCGAACTGACTAGCCCCGCACCAGGGAATCCCACCACGGCGACGGGCCTGTCGAGCTCCAGATCGCCATAGCGGATGGTCTTGATGGTCATGCCCCCTCGATTCCGTTACACATAATTATGGGTTGTCCATAGAGCGGGGCATGAAAGGTCACTCCATCGAGACCGCCACCACTTCCGGCGGCATCCCCGTGGTCGTCGAGACCATACCCGGCTGCAAGAGCTACGGCTGCATGGCCGCGGTAGCCACAGGCTCCAGGGACGAGCACGAGGGCATCTTCGGCCTGTCCCACCTCCTGGAGCACACCGTGTTCAGGAGGACCTCCAAGAGGGATTCCTACCAGATGGCCGTGGACATGGAGGGCGCGGGGGGCGAGATGAACGCCTTCACCGCCAGGGAGATGACCGCCTTCTATGCGGTCACCATAGAGGAGACCGCCGGCACCGCAAGGGACATTATCGGCGAGATAGTGTCCGATCCGGTCATCAGCGCCGAGGACACCGAGCTCGAGAAGAAGATCGTCCTCCAGGAGCTCAGCATGATCAAGAACGAGCCGGACTCGTACATCCACGACCTCTTCCCCATGACGCTGTGGAGGGGGCACCCCCTCTGCCAGGACGAGGGCGGGGACGAGAAGCTGGTAGCCGGGATGACCAACGAGGACCTGGGGGCATACTACGACGAGAGGTACCGCATCCCCAACATCGGCGTCTACGCCGCCGGAGCGGCGGATATCGACGAGACGGTGGAATGGGCCGAGGCCACCTTCGATGGCATGTCCGGCGGGAGGGCGAACCCCAGGTCCGAGCCTTCCATGCCCTCCTCGGAATACAGGTTCATCGAGAACAAGGCCGACCACTACCAGGTGGCCATGGGATTCCCCATGCCCAAGGAGGAGATCGGTAACAGGTACGCCGTCAACATGCTCAGCGCCGTGCTGGGTTCCGGGACCAGCTCCAGGCTGTTCCAGGACGTCAGGGAGAAGAAGGCGCTGGTGTACTCTATCTACAGCACCATGTCCCTGCACAGCGATGCCGCTTCGCTCTCGGTGTACATGTCCTGCACCGATGGGAACGTCATCGAGGCCATGACCACCACCTCCAAGGTATTCGGCGATCTACTGGCCGAAGGACTCAAGGAAGGCGAGCTGGACAGGGCCAAGAGGCTCGTGAAGGGCGCGAACATCCGCCACATGGAATCCACCGAGAGCCGCCTCTACAGGCTCGGCGTGAACCATATGCTCAACGGAGGCACCGAGACCCTGGAGGAGCGCCTCGATATGATCGATGCGGTGACCGAGGAGGACCTCATGTCCCTCGCGGAGCGCGTGCTCGTATCGGACCGCCTCAACACCGTGGTGCTCGGGGAGAGATCCAGGAAGCTGAAGCACCTGGATGCCTCGATGCTCTCGTTCCGATCTGCGTCCGACGAAGACCACCCATCTCTCCTCGGGGACCGAGAACGTCCTTACGGAGAATCCGGCGGATTCCATCATTTTTGTGATGTCGGAGTCGTAGCGCAGCCTCGCTCCGCATTCTCTGAGCGTCTCCTCGATGAATCCCTCGTCTCCGGGGTTGGCCTGCATCTCGGATCCGATGACGAAGACCCCGCCTTCGGAGAGCACCCTGTGCGCCTCGGATATCCCCTTCTCCAGATCGGGCCAGAAGAAGTACGTCTCCATGGCGGTGACCATATCGAGCGATCCGTCGGCGAACGGGATGCTCGAAACATCCCCTATGGATACCTTCAGCGCCCCCTGGGAGATCAGGTCGGCATCAACCTCGGAGGTCATCCTGACGGATTCCTCGGAGATGTCTATGCCGTAGAACATCGCATAAGGATACTTCTCGGACATGCGCCTGATGAAGCCGCCGCCCCCGCAGCCGATGTCCAGAACGGATCCGTCGGTGGCCTTCGGCATATGGGAGAGGCAGAAATCCCAGAGCCTGGAGTGGTGTTCGTTCATGTGCTCCAGCGTCCTGCGCCCCTCCTCCCCCTCAGGCTTGGAGAACTGCATGTTGGCCCCGTCGGTCATGCCACGGCCATCGCATACGGACGTAAACGTTTTTTCCCCCACCCGCGATTATGCGGCATGAACGATCCATCGGAGCAGATGAGATACCATATCCTGGAGACGAAGTCGTACCCGCTCGCTGAGCAGGCGGGGATGTTCTGCGACTCCCTAAGCACCCTCCTGGACGGGGATTTCTCATTGTTCGACGGCCTGGAGTACAGGTTCGAACCCGATGAGCCGTACGAGATCCACTTCGGGTGGTACGGCAACGGCATGGATGTGCAGCTGGGCTTCTTCGCCGACAGCGATTATTCCAATTGGACCGTCACCAGGGGCGGTAAAAGGAGGAAGGGGAGGGCCTACGGTGATCCCGAGGCCCTCTGCAGGGATTTCCTGGATGCCATCAGGGAGCTGTCGCGAGAGCTTCCCCAGCATCTTCACGGTGACGTCCCTGGTCCTGGGGACACACTCGCCGTCGTCGATGGCCTGCGGCTCGACCCATTTGAACGAGTCGTTCTCCGGGTTGAGGACGGGATCCGAATCCACCACGAAGAGCATCGGATGAACCTTCCAGATGGTGGAGCCTTCCCTGTCGTAGACTATCGGCAGGGATGCGGCGGGAGAGGAGACGGCTATGCCGGTCTCCTCCTTTATCTCGCGGACGGCGGCCTGCTCCGGGGTCTCCCCCTCTTCGACCTTGCCGGCGACCAGGGACCATTTCCCAGGGTAGGAATGGCATATGCCGGGGCGGTGGAGCAGGAGGACCTTACCGTCGCGAACAAGGGCGCAGGAGGCGACCTCGCGCATGGTGACGCCCTCGATCTCCACGGTTCCCGCATCGGCATCGACGGCGACGGTGTCCCCGTCCGAGAATATGTCGGTCTGGGGGATCTGGTCGACCATCGGTATGGACGATATCACAGCGCCGGTGGCCACTATGGTCTCGGCGCTCTCGTTGATGACAGCCGCGGGCTGCTTGCCGTGGACCATCAGGTCGTACATCACAAAAGATCCGACCGTGGATCCTTTGCCCTTGGGGAATACCAGTATCTTCCCGGCCACGTTGCCTCCCTTGCCGACGCAAATCTCGCCGGTGGATCCGTTCACACCTCCGAGGAAGCTCAGGGGCTCAGGGACGGTGACCACGGTCCCCCTGGCCTTTCCGGGGGAGATCATCCTGCCCTTGAATACGGTCACATGACCACCTCCAGCAGGGCGGCCAGGTCGCGGCACATGACCTTCTGGGAGCAGAGCGTGGGCAGATAGTTGCCCGCTTTGGCGGAATTGGTGGCTGTCCTCTGGAAGGTGCCCTCGATGGGGGCGACCACCATGCAGGTGTCCGCCAGCACCGGTCCGAACTCCTCCATTATCCTGACGTCGTCCGCGCACTTCTCCCTTACCTCCGCCGATGTGCAGAACCATATCTCGATGTCGTCGCGGACCTTCTTCTTGCCTTTGAGGTACGATGCGATCTGGTGCATCTCCTTCTCCGTGAGATGGGGGCACCCGATGGAGATGAGCTGGACGTCGTCGACGGTGTTCAGCTTGGAATAGGCCTCGTCGAGTTCCGCCTTCCCGATGTGGATCCTCTCCAGCCCGGAGATATCGAACCCGGAGGCCTCGGGGGTCACTCCCTCGACGTGATAGAGG
>CAMMYR010000048.1 GCA_946528255.1 uncultured Methanomicrobiales archaeon
TGGATACTTCTATTACCGCGCACGGCATCCGCAGATGCATGGAGAAGCAGAACGTCGTCACCGACGAGCGCATCGACAGGTACCTGGACATCACCCGCAGGGCCCTGGACAAGATCAGGATAGCCGCGCCGGAGAAGTCCTACAACCGCAGGCTGGCGGACAGCTTCATGGAGATGGCGGTATCGTATTACAACGATGCGAAGCACTTCAAGGAGTCCGGGGACATCGTCACCGCATTCGCGGCTATAAACTACGCCCACGGATGGCTTGACTGCGGCGCCCGCATCGGTTTGTTCGATGTCGAGGGGGATGATGTGCTGTTCACGCTCTTCGAGCGACTTTGGTGGAACGGTTTTCGCTCCAGCAGCCAATCCTCCAGGTTCCTGATCTCTATTCCGTTGTCGGATCCCAGTCCGATCCTGTCATCGTCAGGATTGTCTTGGGGAAGTTGTCCCTGATCCCGTTGAGGGGCCTCTTTCAGACAATTCTAATCGCAATTAGAAATTATCTTAGCATGGATGAAAACTCGGATGTACGTTTCCGATATACGTGCCAGCAATGTACGAATTGGAAGGAAGAATGGTAAAAGTCCCCGCGGGCGAGCCCGCAGGGGTTGTGGTTTCACTCGTATTTGTCGATCTTCTCGCCGGTCTCCTTGGCGTCCCTCCTATCTATGAGGTAGAACGCCGCGATGGCGAAGGGTACCCCGGCGAAGATCATGATCAGCTCCAAGGTCTCGTGGCCTCTGAAGGCCATCGCACCGGCCGTGATCCCGATGCATCCGCCGAACACGGCGAGCACGTAGGTGAGCCTGTTCTTATCCTCCACAAGGCAGAATCCGCCTGCGAGGTAGAACATCAGGGAGACCCCGATATAGTAGGGATACGTCATGTCGCCACTGTATCCCATCACCCATGCGATGAAAAGGAATATGCATCCGATAGCCGCGAGGACTATGGGGACGTGGAATCTCTGCTCCATGGTATCACTCCCACTCCGTCACGCCGGTGCTGTCGCTGAGGGCGTCCTTGTGGAACACAGGTTCCTCCACTCCTTCCTTCTTCTGCCTGCGGTAGTCGCGGTAGCATTCGAACACCTTCCTGCTCAGCATGGCGACTACTAGCATGTTGACCGCACCCATGACCGCCATGAATGTGTCCGAGATGCTGTCCATGAGCGCCATGTTGGCGGTGTAGGCCGCGATGAAGGCCACGGCGATGACCAGTATGCGTATCGCCAGGATGGGGGCCTTCTTGTCCCTCACGAATCTGGCGTTGGCCTCCGACATGGTGTAGTATCCGACCAGCGACGTGAAAGCGAACACGAACATGAATACCGCGATCAGGTAGGGCGCGATATCGCCTATGGCGGTGCTGGATACGATGGACTGGACCAGCGGGGCGCCCCTCTGGCCGAAGGCCATGATGTCCTCGAAGCTGCCGTAGGAGAGGACGACGAGGGCGGTGATGGTACAGATGAGGAGGGTATCGACCAGAACGCCGAATCCCTGTATCAGGCCCTGCTTCACCGGGTGCTTGACATCCGCGGTTGCGGCGACGTTGGCGACGGAACCCAGACCGGCCTCGTTGGAGAAGACCCCTCTCTTCAGACCGACCATGATGATGGTACCGATGGCACCTCCGAGGAGGCTCGGGAGGCTGAAGGCGTATTTGAAGATCATAACGAAGGCGTTGGCGACGCCGCCGATGTTCAGGCATATGGCGATAACCGCGAACACGATCCACGCGAGGGCCATGATGGGGACGACCTTGGCCGAGAACTTCCCTGCCATCTTTACGCCGCTGAAGATGATGGCGGCGGCGAGGCCGGCGATGATCAGGGCGAACACGATGTTGTTGCCCTCGAAGTCGAATGCGCTGTTGAGCGCGGAGGAGGCGTTGGCGGCCTGGACCGCGACGAACCCTATCCCGAATGTGAAGACGATGAGGATCGCGAGGACGACGCCCATGGTCCTGCTCCCGAGCCCCTTGTACGCGTAGTACGCGGGGCCTCCGTGGAATCCGCCATCGCTCTTCTTCTCCTTGTAAATCTGGGCGAGTGTGGACTCCATGAAGCTGGACGCGGCCCCGATGATCGCGAATATCCACATCCAGAAGACCGCACCGGGCCCTCCGGTGACTATCGCCGTGGCGACTCCCGCTATGTTTCCCACTCCTATGCGGGCGCCCATGCCTACGCAGAACGCCTCGAAGCTGCTCAGTCTCTGGTTCTGTTTATCGCCGTTCACATCAGAGGTGGCAAGCTTCGCGGACTCCCTGATCTTCGTGAGCTGGACTCCCCTCAGCTTGATGGTGAATGCGATACCCAGGCCGATGACGAAGACGAAGGCGATATGCCAAATCAACGTGTTGGCCGGGTCAACGAACTCCAGTATCTTATCCTGTATGTCGTCGAATTCTGACATCTTATCACTCCGCGTTGCCGCGGTTGCGGACCATCTCATGAGGCCCGATTTGGGGCCTTTACATATTTAGGAGTAATAAAAGGATAGGTCGGATTCGAGGGCGGAATCCGTAGGAAAACTGCGGGAATCGCAGATTCCTCGGAGGAGCGCTATGTTCTCCGAAATCACCGCATCGTCATGCGTCCGGTGACCCAGTATCTTCTCGATGTCCCCGCTGTGCCTGCCGGCTATGGCCTTCAGGTCCTCGGAGGAGTAGCTGACGATGCCCTTGGCGATGGCCCTGCCCTCGCAGAGGATGTCCACGACGTCGCCCTTGGCGAATGTGCCAGACACCTCCTTTATCCCCACGGGGAGCAGGGATTTGTGGCTGTTGATCGCCTTCTCGGCCCCCAGATCGACGGTGATGGATCCCGAAGCATGGGCGGCCTTTATCCAGCGCCTCTTCTTGGAGATCTCGGTCCCGGATACGAACAGGGTCCCGATATCCCGGCCGGTGGCCGCCTTCAGTACCGCACCCTCCGCGGAGCTTGCCGCGATGACCATGTCGCAACCCGAATCGTTGCATATCCTGGCGGCGGCGATCTTGGTCTTCATGCCGCCGGTGCCCACGGAGGATCCGACGTCCCCTGCGAAGGATGCTACCGAATCGATGTCCGTGACCAGGGGCACCAGCTTGGCGTTGGCGTTCCTCCTGGGGTCGGAATCGTACAGCCCGTCGATGTCCGACAGGATGACCAGCATATCCGCATCCGTCCTGCTGGCTATTATCGCGGACAGCGTATCGTTATCGCCGAATCTTATCTCCTGGGTCCTTATGGCGTCGTTCTCGTTGAATATGGGGACCACGCCGTGCTCCAGGAGGGAGTTGACCGTGTTGTGCAGGTTGATGACGCTCTCCCTGTCCGAGTACGTATCCATGGTCAGCAGGATCTGCCCCACGGTCATCCCGAACCTCTGGAAGCTGTCGCCCCACTCCTTCATCAGGATGCCCTGGCCGACGGATGCGGCCGCCTGGCGTATGGGGATTTCGTTGGGCTTGGGGACCACGTCCATGGCCTTCAGGCCCAGCGCGATGGCTCCGGAGGAGACTATGAGCACCTCCTTCCCGGAGTCCCTCAGTGCCTTCACCTGCTCCGCTATGGAGTCCATGAAGTCCCTGGACACCCTGGATCCGTTCCTCATGATGGACGAGGAGCCGATCTTGACGACGACCCTGTCCGGTTCGGATGTGAGGCCCTGGCGCATTCGGCGGCCTCCGAAGGGGTATTTGGAATCCGATGGGACGTGGGTGAACGCCTTGGCACCGGGGCCGACGTAGTCCTTCACCACCTGGCCGTTCCCGACCAGGACGTACTTGTAGATCATCAGGCCCTCCATGCCGACGGGACCGCGGGCGTGGATCTTATTGGTGCTTATCCCCACCTCGGCGCCCTTGCCGTACCTGTATCCGTCGGCGAAGCGGGTGGAGGCGTTGACATAGACCCCTGCGGAGTCCACCAGGGCGGCGAATTCCGCCGCCTTTCCCATGTCTCTGGTGACGATCATATCGGTGTGATGGGAGCCGTGCTCGTTGATGAACGCGGCGGCATCGCGGACGGAGTCCACCAGGCGCACCGAGATTATCAGATCCCCGTACTCGGTGTCCCAGTCCTCATCCGTGGCGGGGGCGCATCCGATGATCCTGACGACCTCGTCGCTCCCCCTGATCTCCACGTTCTTGGCCCTCAGGGCCTCCGCGACCTTCGGGAGGAAATCCTCCGCTATCCCGCGGTCGACCAAGAGGGTCTCGGCGGCGTTGCAGACCGCGGGATACTGGGTCTTCGAATCCACGGTGAGGTCCACGGCCATGCGCTGATCCGCGGAGGATTCCACGTACACGTGGCAGATCCCGGCGGCGTGGCCCAGGACGGGGATCCTGGTGTTGGATTGGATGTATTGGACGAATTGGTTGGATCCGCGGGGGATGAGCAGGTCTATGTAAGCGTCGAGCTCCAGTATTGCGGCGATATCCTCCCTCGACTCCATGAGCACGAAGGCATCGGCGGGGATCCCGGCGGATGCCGCGGCATCCCTGAGGATGTCGAACAGGGCGCGTATCGATTCCGAAGCCTCCCTTCCGCCTTTGAATGCCACGGAGTTGCCGGACTTGAGGCACAGGGACATGATCTGCGGGACCACGTCCGGGCGGGACTCGAATATCACGCCGAGCATGCCGATGGGACAGCGCATCTGGTACAGTACCAGCCCCTCGTCCAGCTCCAGGGCGGACATCTGCTCCCCGACGGGGTCGGCGAGGCCGATGACATCCCTGATGCCGGAGATCATGCCGTCTATCTTGGAATCGTCTATCTTCAAGCGTTTCAGCATGGACTGGGAGATCTCCCCGGCGGCGAGCATCCTCTCGCCCTCGGCCATGTCCCTGGCGTTGGCCTCCAGGACGGAGGCCCTGCGCGAGTCAAGAGCAGCCGCCATCGCCTCCAGGGCCGCATCCTTCGTTGCCGTCGGCAGGGATGCCATGGCGATGGAGGCCTTCTTCGCGCGCTTGATCTCGGGGACTATGTCCGACATGTTATCATCCGCCCATCGTGCGCATGCGTTATAATTATGCGTATGGCCGCCTCCGACCGCGGATATCCTAGGGATGATCCATCACAAGGCATTACGGTTAAATACGGCTACAAAATCGGGTGGGATAAGCCGAGATAGCCAAGCCCGGTATGGCGGCGGTCTCGAAAACCGCTGGACCTTGTCCTCGGGAGTTCGAATCTCTCTCTCGGCGCCATCTTTACCTTCTGGCTACCCTCATGGCGGAGGTACGTCCGCACCATCGAGTTCGAATCTCCCGCGAACAAAACGTAGTAGAAATCCGATTTCAAATGCTCTTGAGTTACTCCGAAAGCCCTGAGGATCGCTTGATTCATAAGGATGAAATTGGAACGGATGAACCCCGTATCCGCCATCCCTCTCACGGTAAGTGTCTATTTTTGTATCGCATCAGATATGAATTCCGTTGCTTTGCCATCAGATGGCTTTGCCGAAAGATGGGCATATCTATGGTTTGTTACCAAACGTGGAGTGCTTGACATATCACGACGATGACGTTCACACTGGTGAATGCAAGCATCGTCAGAGTATACCAGTTCATCTTCTTGGCGATAACGGCTGACTCATCGTTCTGCTCCTTCATGAGACCGATAGTCTTCACGAAGGTCGCGTTGAGTTTATGGATATCCTCGTTGCAATGACTGGTATACAGAGAATCAAGGGATAACCTGTACGATCTCAGAGAATCGATATACACGTGGTTGCCGTCCATAAAGAGATTTATGAAGTTGGATGCATAGGACACGAATCCGGAC
>CAMMYR010000049.1 GCA_946528255.1 uncultured Methanomicrobiales archaeon
GACGGAGATGGAGACGAGGGCCTTCATCCCGCGGAAGGCGCATTCCCCGATATCGGAGACGGAAGCGGGGATGGACAGGGACCTGACCTTCAGCGCTCCGTCGAATGCATAGTCCCCGATTGTGAGGAGGTTGACTCCCAGGGAGACGGACTCGAGGTTCTTGTTCTCAGACAGCGCATAATCTCCGATCTCGGATACGGAGGACGGCAGGGCGAGGGAGGTGCCGGCCTTCGCGGGTGGATACCTCAGCAGGACGTCGGGGAGACCGGCGGATGCGGTGTAGAGGGAATCGTTGTTGACGATGATCCTGGTGTTCTCGGGGTCGATGGTGAACTTCTCCAGCTTGCCCATGTTCCCGAAGGCGTTGTCGCCCACGGATACGGCGGAAGCGGAGATCTGCACCTCGGTCACGTTGGTGAAACCGTACAGGGCGTAGCCGCCTATGGTGGTCAGCTTGTCGCCGAACACGACCTTGGCCGCGAGGCTCTGGTAATCGATCGTGGTGTCCTGCGATCTGAGCCATGTCCTGTCGCCTTTGGTGGCATCCGTGAAATTCGGCATAGGGCCGGTGGTGTCCGCGTTCAGCGTCAATGTGCTCGTGCTGCTATCCCATGTAGCCGTGACGGTGACGTCGTTCTCCGCTCCGGAGGACTGGTCCACGGCCACGACGGATACGGCCAGCACCATGGCGATGACGGCCATCGCCGCCAGCAGCCTGTACTTTCCCTCGCGGCTTTTACCGCGATCATCATGATTCGTTCTCTCGCCCATTTTATCGTTTCCGTTCCCGGCTTCGGTATCGGTTGAACCCGATACCCAGTGCCGTCTATTGCCCGCACTATCGGTTCTTCCCTTATATAGTTAGGGGTAAGTTAATATAGAGAGCGTAGGTCCGGCCCTTCGGCTCCAGCCTGGAAACAAGTCGTCCAGCGAGACCAGCTCGAGATCGTCCCTGGATTCCGCCAGTTCGATCAGGTCGTCGGTGAAACCGCTCTTGGAGAATAGCATGAACCGGACGCTGTTGTAGCCCTTCACGAATCCGGAACGGAACAGGAGTTCCTCGAAGGCCGATGTGCCAGTCTTGCGGTTTCTGAATTTGCATTCGGCCATTATCGCGTATCTTTCCCTGCCGTCCACCACTTCGGCGACAATGTCGATATCCGAGGTCTCGTCGCCGGTACGCCCCCACCATTTCCCGATCCTCTTGCAGAGGAACCTCCTCCTGACATAGTCCATGCACACATCCTCGAATCTGAATCCGAGGAATGTGGATATCTCCCCGCCCATGGCGTCATAGGCGGCGTCCCTCTTCGGCGAAGAGGCCAAGTCCATATTGCGGTAAAGGACCATGTGCCAGAATCCAACGAGCGGGTCCTTTATCCTGTAGATACGCGTCTTCCCATCGGTATTTGCCATGGGGGTGAGGTGATCGACGATGTCCATGTCCTCCATCTGCCTGAGATACTTGCCGCAGATGGCCCTGGATAATCCCTCCTTCTCCGCGATCTCCTTCACATCCGTGCACCCCTGGGCTATGTCCAGGAGTATTGCCTCTATGGTTGGCACTGGACTGAGCTCGAGGGAGATCATATTCACGGCCTCATCCGCGAGGGGCGCGTTCGGGCCCAGCAGGCGGTTGGTCACCATTTCCCTGAAGGATCCATCCTGGATGATCTCATGGTATGCCGGATAACCGCCTATGACCATATAGGTCTCCAAGGCATCCATGCGGCTCATCTCCGGGTGCATGGCCTCGCACTGCCAATAATGGAGCTGCCTGATATGGATGCGGTTGACGAATCTCCCGTATAGAGGCCTGTCCTCGCTCTCGATTTCCTTCCTGATCTTCGAAACGGCCGAACTGCATACTATCAGCATAGATCCGCTGTCCTTCAACGAATGGTCTATGAAGTGCTGGAGCTCCGAAGATGCATGGGGGGATTGATCCAGAAGATACGCCAGCTCATCCATGAAGATCACGATATCGTCTTCGGCGATGGTTTCCTGCAGGAGATCCAGCGCCTGCTGGAAACCCGTCAAGCCGCGAGGCTCCGACCCCGTGAAACGGGCTATGGCGGCATCCATCAGAGCCGCGTTCTTACCTTCGGTGCTTTTTATGAAAGAGAAGCGGATGTGCTTCTTATCCTTGCAGAAGTTGTCCACGAGGGTCGTCTTCCCGATCCTCCTCCTCCCATAGACGGCGCAGGTCTTCGGGGATCTTCCGGACCATATCCCTTCCAGGACCCTCAGCTCCTCTCCTCTTCCAACGAACATGTATGGGACATGGTCCCATGGGTATTTGAGTATTACGATATTGTAAACATTTTTGTTTACTATTTTTTTTAGTAAACATTTTTGTTTAAGATTTTAGATGGAAGGCATGCATCGGCAAGTGCGGGACCATATCTCGTTCAGAATCCTTCTGAGGGAACCGTACGCTCAGGGGATCCGATGCAGTCGAGTCGGAAGCAGGATCGGTACTGGATAGAGTGGGCCTGCCCGGATTTGAACCGGAGTCAATGGCTCCCAAAGCCACAAGTATACCAAGCTAGCCCACAGGCCCACGTTACTCCGAACGCCGACCGATTATTAACCTATTCGGTGCTCCCACGGGAACAGCGGCCTCAGGAGGTCCGTCAGGAGCATCCTGTCCCCTCCGTCCAAGGCATCGTCGTGGCCCAGGACCCTGATGGTCGCCGGATCCATGTCCCTGCCTATGCCCATGGAGGATGCCTCGCTCACGAGCATCGTCGCCGCATCGGTGTACTGGCGGTCCACGGTTACCACCCACAGCCCGTCCTCTATGAACGGCTCCCCGTAGGATGCGCCCTCCCAGTGGTCCAGGAAGTTCAGGGATGCGTCCGCGACCCACACCGGGGGCCCCCGGTGCTTGAACGTCTTGGAAACTTTGTCCCTCTCCATCTCCAGGGCCACGGTCATCTCCCTGCCGTCCATGGAATGCACCGCGCGGATCACGTTGAACCCGAACTCGTCCAGCTTCCTGGATACGGCGTACTGGGTCTTCCATAATTGCGAAGCCAGTACATCCTCCAATACGTCCGGGCGGTCGAACCTGACGACCATCAGCCTGGTGCCGTGGCTCTCGGCCGCGGCCCTCAGCTCCGCGTGCGTCATGGGGGTCCTCTCCGGCGGGAAGAAGAAGTCCTCCGACGGTTCCGACAGGTAGCACCTGGAGGCCCATATGAACAGTGCCAGCGTATCCTGATGCACAGCGGACGCCACGTTCCTCCTTGGGTCCACGGGATCGTATACCACCAACGGCGCCTTCATCCTCTCCCCGGCATATTTTATGGATAGGACGGTGCCGGTGCGCCATGTCGAAGCGGCGGCTTCCAGAACGGCCCTGAAAGACCTGTATTTCACTATCAGCAGCTCGCACAGGTACCCGGAGAATCCCCTGGAGTCCTGCTCGGCGCCGTAGGCGCCGATGCCCTTCATGAACTTCTTCAGCAGCCTGACCTGGTCCCTCCCGGGCTGGTCCAGCTCCTTCGTGATGAACGCCGTGTGGAACGGGGTGCGGTCCACCGCCGTCCTGAGGTTATCGGTGGAGGACAGGTTGTAGCATGGAACGAGATCCACCTCTATCCCCTCGAACATCCCCCTGGTGTACGGATGCTCGGAGAAGATCCTCTCCCCGTGGAGGATGTCCTCGCCGGCCTTCAGGCCGACCCTCTCCATATCCCTCTTCGGAACGGATTCTGGGAACAGCATGAACAGATCCAGATCCGGATCGGAAAGGAACGTCCCCTTGGAATAGGAGCCGGTAAACATCAGGTCCACCTCTATGCCATGGTCCAGCACATAATCCTGGACCATGCTCTTGAGGCGGGAGGCGCGCTCGTTGATCGATAGGACCTCGTCGCTCGATGGGATGATCCTCTCCAGAATCCTGCGCTCCACGGTATCCGCGTCCATGCCTGCTCCTCCTTCGCGCTGGGATTGGTATCGTCGGTATTATTCCTTTGCGCCACGGCTGATAAATATATTTATGTATGCAGAACCAATATGGTTGCCGGGTATGGCCATGGCGGAGGCGGGCCGTACGGAGGGAGAATGCCTCCGGGAGGCGGATGACAGAGGGATAGGGCATCGATTCTAGGCTCCATCAATTGCGTCGACGAAACGATAGGATAAGTAATTCGTCGGAGTAAGACGTCCCGGGGATCCCAACGCGGTCCCCAGGAGGATGCAATGACTGAATCAGATGAGGTAACGCCCCGCGATGCTTCGGGGGACCGCGCGTCGCGCGACATAATACGGAACACCTCGTTCCTATCGGTGCTGATCAAGGAGTTCGTAGAGGATTTCAGCGGGTTCGAACTCGAAGAGCTGAGGGAGATCCTCGGCGGGGGGACGTACGTCAAGGCGATAGACCCGGAGCTCTACAACTCCCGCTTCGCGAGATCGGCGATGGACAACCTGTTCGATATCAAACTCCCCGGGGGCGCGTACGATACGGCCGTACTCGTGAACGTGGAGATGGAGAAGAGGATGAGGAACATGGCCGAGCTGGTCAACCGCGGGGTCCACTACTGCTGCTCGCTGATAGCGGACCAGAGGGAGATCGGCGCCGATTCCTATTACGGCAATATCAAAAAGGCGTACAGCATCTGGATATTGGGCAACCCGCCGCCGGGGCTCGAGGGCAGGTCCGAGTCGTACTCCCTGATGGGGAAGACGCCGGAGGCCGTAAGGCTCTGGAACGGCGGGCTGATCAACGTGGTGGTGATCGGGCTCCGCGATCCCAGGACGGAGTGGGAGCCGGAGGCCCTGAGATACATCTCGGCGGCCCTGTATCCGGGGTTGACGGCAGACGAACGCAAGAAGATACTCGAGGGAATGGAAATGCAGCTGAACGAGATAATGGAAGCGGACTTCAGGAAGCTGACCGCTGAGGAGCAGGGCATCAGGGAGATGGTCGAGGAGGGCAGGACCCAAGGCAGAATCCAGGGGGAAGCCAGCGGCTACTCCAAGGGCAGAGCCGAATCCGATGCGGACAAGAACGGGAGGATCGCCGATGCGGTGATGCGGAGGATGGAATCCGACGGCATCACCGCGGAGGAGGCCCTGGACATCTTCGGCTTCGACGAGGAGCTCAGGGAGGAGGTCCTGGCCGTCATAAGGGACAGGACACGATCCCCACTGTGACGTGCCGATGGGATCCTCGGAGGAATGGGAATGCAGCTTAGCGAGATAATGGAAGCGGACTTCAGGAGGCTGACCGCGGAGGAGCAGGGCATCAGGGAGATGGTCGAGGAGGGCAGAACCCAAGGCAGAATCCAGGGGGAAGCCAGCGGCTACTCCAAGGGCAAGGCCGAATCCGATGCGGACAAGAACGGGAGGATCGCCGATGCGGTGATGAGGAGGATGGAATCCGACGGCATCACCGCGGAGGAGGCCCTGGACATCTTCGGCTTCGACGAGGAGCTCAGGGAGGAGGTCCTGGCCGTCATAAGGGACAGGACACGATCCCCACTGTGACGTGCCGATGGGATCCTCGGAGGAATGGGAATGCAGCTTAGCGAGATAATGGAAGCGGACTTCAGGAGGCTGACCGCGGAGGAGCAGGGCATCAGGGAGATGGTCGAGGAGGGCAGGTCCCAGGGCAGATCCCAAGGCAGAGCCGAATCCGATGCGGACAAGAACGGGAGGATCGCCGATGCGGTGATGC
>CAMMYR010000050.1 GCA_946528255.1 uncultured Methanomicrobiales archaeon
CGCCGTCGTCTCCCCCGGAGGGGAGCTGCACCTGATCGTCAGCCAGCTGGAGGAGGAGGCCGCCCGCGGCGGGAAGGGGGAGGTCCACGTCTTCACCAACCGCCAGGAGAGGGACGATGCCATCAAGGCGGCCCTGAAGGGGTGCTCCAAGGTGGGATTCAACATCCACTCGGTCCCGTATTCGGCGGTGAAGTACGTGGAGAAGACCGTCGAGGGCATCGAGATCGCGGATGCCACGAAGGCCATAGAGGAAACGGTCTCGGTCAAGGATGAGAAGGAGATCGAGGCCACCAGGAAGGCCTGCAGGATATCATCGCAGGTCGCGGGGGAGATCCCGGACATGCTGTCCGAGGGCGTGACCGAGAAGCAGGTCGCCGCCAGGATGGATTCCCGCATGAGGGAGCTGGGCGGCACCGGCAACGCATTCGATACCATAGCGGCCTTCGGGGCATACTCCTCGGAGCCTCACCACTCTCCGTGCGATTACGCCCTGAAGAAGGGGGATACTGCGCTGTTCGACTTCGGCACCAAGTACGACCGCTACTGCTCCGATATGACCAGAACGGTCTTCCTCGGAAAGCCGCCGGAGGTCCTGGAGAGGGCGTACGAGGTGGTCCGCGAGGCGCAGCTCGCCGGCATAGCGGAATACCGCGCCGGAGCGGATGCGAAGAACGCCGACCTGGCCGCCAGGAAGATCATAGACGATTCGGAGTTCAAGGGGAGGTTCATACACTCCTTCGGCCACGGCATAGGTATGGACGTCCACCAGGCGATATACGTGTCTCCGAAATCGGAGCAGGTGCTCAAAGCCGGTAACATAGTATCCGCCGAGCCCGGGATATACCTCCCCGGCATAGGCGGGATAAGGATAGAGGACACGGTCCTCATAACGGAGGGGGGATGCGAGGTGCTCACATCCTTCGACCATTCTTTCACGGTGATATGATGCAGGTCATGGTAGCTAAGGCCGAGGATGTCCAGGATCTCCTGGAGTCGGCGGTCGACAGGATGCAGGGCATGGGCGCGGAGTTCTCCGATGCCAGGTCCCAGACGATAAGGGTGGCCGGCGTCAGCTCGGTCAACGGCGGCCTCAGGCAGCTGGTCCAGAAGAGCACCGGGGGCGTGTGCCTCAGGGCCTGGAGCGGCGGGAGATGGGGATACGGGACCACGACCTCGTTCTCCAAAGAGGACATAGCCAGGGCCGCGGAGGAAGCGGTCAGGAACGCCAGGGGCGACGGCCGTTCGGATCTGGTCCTGGAGCCGGCCACGGTGAAGGCTCACAGGAAAGCAGACGTGAAGATACACCCGGATTCCGTATCTCTGGACGAGAAGATCCAGGTGGTCATGGACCTGGACAAGGCCCAGGAGATAGACGACAGGATCCTGAACCGCGTGGCATCCTATTCCGAGGAGGTCAAGGACGTCTGCATGGCCAACTCCGCCGGGTCCCAGATCTCATGGGAGGAGGTCAGGACCCTCTGCAGGGCGATGTCCGTGGCCGCCGACGGCGGCCGCATGGAGCGCTACTACGACGGACCGGACAGCACGCTGGGGTTCGAGGTCGTCAAGGATGCCGACATAGAGGAAATCGGCAGGGTCACCGCCAAGGAGGCCATAGCCACCCTGAAGGCGGACAGGGCCCCGTCCGGCAACCTCACGGTCATATCTGATCCCATGGTATCCGGATTGCTGGCACATGAGGCCATGGGCCATGCGTCCGAAGGGGACGAGATAACGAAGAAGCGCTCGTTCCTCACCGATGCCCCCGGCAGGAAGGTGGCATCCGATGTCATCTCCATGTACGACGACGGCACCGTCCGCGGAGCCCACGGGTCGATACCGTTCGACGACGAGGGCACGCCCGCGTCATGCACCACAATCATCAAGGACGGGGTGTACCAGGGGTTCATGCACAGCCTGGAGACCGCAGCTGTCCTGGGAGCAGCCCCCACCGGCAACGGCAGGGCGGAGAACTACGGCAAGAGGACCTGGGTCAGGATGACCAACACCTTCTTCGGCCCGGGAGACTGGGACAAGGACGAGCTCATCGCCGACACCAAGGACGGGATCCTCTGCGACAAGATGATCAACGGCATGGAGGACCCCGTAGGGGGATGCTTCGAGGCCAAGGTCCTCAGGGGATACCTGATACGCAACGGGGAGATCGTCAAGCCCCTGCAGTCGTTCACGCTCACCGGCAAGTCGGTGGACATCCTGTCATCCGCGGATGCGCTGTCCAAGGAGGTCATCCTCGACGGGGGCATGTGCGGCAAGGGGATAGAGGACTGGGTCAGGGTCTCGTCGGGAGGCCCGTACATGCGCGCAAGGATGATCGTGGGGGGAGGCCAGTGATCCACGAGGCGGCGGAGAGGGCCCTGAAGGCCGTCTCCAAGTACCCCCAGTCGGAGGCCTACGCCTCCTCGTCGGTCGTGCACACCGTGTACATCGACAATTCCAAGATAAGCAACATCGAGACCAAGCGCGACGACGGCCTCATGGTCAGGATGATCGACGGCGGCCGCCAGGGCAAGGCGTCGGTGTCGCTGGACTCCGATTCCTCGGTGGAGGAATGCGTCAGGATGGCTGAATCCGTCCTGAGGTTCTCCCCGGAGACCAAGGGGATCAACGGCTTCGCCGTCCCCGGGAAGGCGAAGCACGCGGCCCCCGATGTCTGGGACAAGGGGATAGAGAACGTCACCCCCGAGGAGCTCAGGGAGATCGCCAAGGCCGTCATAGACGGATGCAGGGTGAACATACCCAGAGCCCAGATCCGCGTATCCACCCATGAGAGCGTGACCCTCAACGGCAACGGGGTGGACTGCTCCCACAGGAGCACCATGCTCTACGGCCATTTCACATCCATGACCGTGAAGGACCACCCCGGGGAGGGATCCGAGGCGATCCACGGCACCCGCCTGGAGGTCGACGCCGCCGCCATAGGCCAGTCTCTCTCCAGGAAGGCCGAGAACGCGGCCGTCTGCAGGGAGTTCAAGGGCCACGAGAAGCTGACCATGATCCTCCCCCCGGGCCAGATGGCCCCGATGATAGGGTCGTCGGTCGGATCGGCCATCGACGGCGAGAACGTGAAGTACGGCAGGAGCGTCTGGAAGGATTCCATCGGCAAGGAGGTGGCCTGCAAGGGCCTCACCATGGTGGAGGACCCATCGGCCAGCGCGCCGCTGTCATGCGTGTTCGATGATGAGGGGACACCCACCGAGAGGAGGACGGTCATAGAGGACGGGGTCCTGCGCTCGTTCCTCAGGGATTCGTTCTGCGGGGACAGCACCGGCAACGGCATGAGGAGGAGCAGCGTGGAGCCCCAGGGCGCCTACGAGCGCACGCCCACCATCAAGCCGATAAACATGGCCGTCTCCCCCGGAAGGTACACCAGGGACGAGATCGTGGAGCAGACCGACAGCGGGATCCTGGTGGAGAAGTTCGCATGGCCGGAGGCCGACGGGCTCACCGGCAGGTTCGGGCTGAACGTCAGGTGCGGCTACATCGTCAAGAAGGGCGAGATAGTCGGAACCGTCAACAACGCCCTGATGATGGGCAACATGTTCGATGCTATCGCCAATATAGCGATGATCGGGAACGATCCGAGGCAGGGCGGCAACATCAGCGTGCCCACGATGAGCTTCGACGGAACGGAGCTGGTCGGGAACCGATCCCCTTCCGTATGCAATCAAACCGATTACGTGCGGCCAACCTGCCGCACGGCCTTTACCCCTATCTGTATCGTGATCATATTACGGATGGGGCCTTTTGAACCCATAACTCTGCTAATCAGTCCAACTAAATTCAATATTTGCTAAAAATATTCAAATATTGAAAATAGATACTAGATTATTATGATTATAGACTTCACATTTGCCAATTATGGTCCTTTCAGGGATAGCGCTACTCTGAGCATGATCCCGTCTGCGATGACCGATCGCGCCGATGCGATCTCATCCAGCACCGCGCTGAAAACAGGCATACTCAAAACCGCCGTGGTCTTCGGGGCCAACGCATCTGGCAAGTCATATATCTTCGAGGCTCTGGCCGATCTCCGCGACATCGTATCGGCTGTTCGGCCGAACGGAATGAAGGTGCCGGGATACAGGCCTTTCAGGCTCTCCCGCAGGCATCTGGAAATGCCGGTTGATTTCAGAATCCGTCTGGATATAGGCGGGACCCTATACGATTATTCCATATCATTCACAGACAGAGGGATACTGTCGGAGCGCCTCTCGCATTCGCCCCGCGGGAGGTCCGTTGTAGTTTTCTCCCGCGGCGGGGAGGAGGAGCGCATGGATCCGATGATATCGGGCAGGCTGACCGATTCATCCTCGTACCTGTACGTTGCCGCAGGGTACAACGATGCGGCCTGCAACGCAGTCCTCCAGGAGATCCTCTCCATACACATCTATCAGCACTCCGACGGAGCAATCTACGATTCTTACTTTGCGGCATCCGGGGATGCAGAAATCAAGGAGATGATGGAATCGGCTCTGGATGCCGCCGATCTCGGGATCAAAGGATTCGCAGGGGAGAAGCGCGCCGCACCCCGTACGGCATCGAATTCTGCGGATGCGGCTAAGGATGGTATAGAGATCCAGTTCATCCATTCCTTCGAGGATTCGGATGTGGACGAATCGATGCTGTCCTTCCCATCGGATATAGAATCGAACGGTACCCTGGAGCTGTTCGCTATCATGGGTCCGATATCGGATGCCCTCAAGAACGGCCGCACCGTGGTCATAGACGAATTCGGGTCGGACCTTCACCCGGTTCTCACCCGTTGGATCGTCGGTCTATTCAACTGCGCAGAGAATCAGTCCGGAGCCCAGCTCATAGTCAACACCCACGATCTGGGTCTTATGGATATAGACGGTTTCCTCAGGAGGGATGAGGTATGGTTCACCGAGAAGAACCGTAGGGACGGGTCATCCGCTCTATACTCGCTCGCGGACATCAGGGGGGTCAAGAAGGGTTCCCTTTTGAGGAAGGATTACCTGATGGGCCGTTACGACGGCATTCCTGCCATCGTCGGAGTGAGAAAGCTATGAGCGGGTACAGGAGGCCTTCAGGCAGGCAGAAGAGGAGGAATATCCAGATCGTCATCACAGAGGGCCTTTCCGAAGGGATATACCTGGAGAGAATAAGGGCGAGATACGGCGATATCCCGGTGCATACGGTGAATGCCTCCGGAGGGGATGTGAAGAATCTCAAGAGGGAGTGCCTGAAACTCATCAGGGAGAAGGATGAGGGAGACATCATCGCTATCGTGGCGGATGTCGATGAGAAGACCGCGGACGAGATATCGGAATTCGAAAACTGGTGTAAGCATAACTCCGTGGAGCTCTACATATCCAATCCTTCTTTCGAGGTATTCCTGCTGATGCATTTCGGAGATGCGAAGGCATGGATGACACAGGGGGATCTGGAGGATGCTCTATCATCGTCTCTTGGTAGGAAGTACTGCAAGGCCAGGGGGATCCCAATGGACGATTCTTCCGTGATGGCGGCGATTGACAGGGCGGAACTATCGTTAACCAAAGGGATGGATCCGATCGAATCCGTATCGAAAAACAAAGGATCAACCAATTTCCATCTACTGCTGTTCAAGATCGCAGGAAGGCTCCGCCGCCGAAAGCATCCATTCCGTCGCATTCGGATCGGAACGTC
>CAMMYR010000051.1 GCA_946528255.1 uncultured Methanomicrobiales archaeon
GAATCGAAGTCGGAGTACCAGATCAAGCACATCACCGGCGAGCTGACCGGGACCGACGGATACACCGCACCGGAGTGCAAGACTATGAAGACCAACGGCCTGTGCTTCGGAGCCGACGACCTTTGCAACTCCGAGGCCTGCAACCATCCGCTGTCGTACTACAGGATCAAGTCCCGGGGCGGCAGGCCGCCCCAGAAGCAGCGATTCGCAGCTCTATGCGGACCCCGTACACCGGATAGTATCCTCCGAAGTGGATGTACGCGAAGTCAGCCCCGTCCACGGACATCGTTCCCGTCAGGGTTCCGCGTACGGATCCGGTCTCGACATCCAGGAGGGTGCTGAGATGGCTGATCCCGGCCGCGACTATCTGTGCCAGATCGATGCGCTGGTTGTTGGAGAATTCTCCTAAGAGCACGCAGACCATGCCATCTCCCAACCCTGCCATGCAGACGCTGCTGTACGTGCCGTCGGTGTATCCGATCTCCTTGTGGACCGCCCCGTCCGGCAGGAGCGCGGGCGCGACCGCGTACCTCATCCTGTTGTTCTGGAGGCAGAGGTCCTCGCACATGTCCGACATGGTGAACGCGTAGCCGTTCTCCTCGGAGGGGTTGAGGCATTCGGTCCCCAGGAACCTGCTGCACCCGTTCTCGATCGCCGTGACGGTGTCTCCGTCGGAGGAATACGCTCCGAGGGAGTTGCCGGCCCAGTACAGCCTGCCGCCCGCCTCTATCCAGCGGATTATCAGGTCCTGGTCCTCGCCGTACACGGTGGACGGGAGCGATCCGGACAATACTATCACGGCATCCGTGTTGCCGCCGATGCCGCCGTTCATGAGCGCGGCCATTTCCCCGGCATCTATGACGGACGCCTCCACAGAACGGAACTTCAGGGCCTTGACCAGCTGCTCAACGTAGTATTTCTCGTCGAGCTCGCGGGCGCCGGTCGCTATGTCCGGGTTCACGTAGTAAGACGCATACCCGGGATCCAGGTAGATGCTCACGGAAGAGTTCGGATCGAATCCCCCGTCGTCGAACGCCAGCACGGAATAGGCCTCGGCGGGCCCGGATTCCAGCTCGTACGTCAGGGCGCCGTCGTAACGGGCGTCGGCGCTGAAATGCTCGCTGCCCGAGAAGACGCGGACTTCCCCGATGAAGACCGCCGCGATGACGACCGCGACGATGATCAGTATCGGCAGGTCCTTCCTGTAGTTCATGATGCATCCCTCCTTCTGAACAGGAGATGCCTGATCGGCTCCTCCAGTATGATCACAAGCGCCAGGACTATGCCGGCGTATTCGAATATGTTGCCCAGGTTGGTGGCTATGGACCAGACGCTCCAACTGCCGTAGATGAGTTCGGTGGCGTCGTAGAGCCAATCCAGCACCGTCGCGGCATCCATCAGGCCGAGGTTCACCACTGCTCCGGCGAACATCCCCGGGAACTGCGATGCGGTGGCGGCGAACAGGCCCCCGACGGCCACGATTATCGCCGCCTTCTTCAGCCTGCCCTCGTACGCCATGGCGCAGACTATCAGCAGCGGCAGGACCACGAGGACGTACTGCGGCGTGGTCGATATGCACACGGCGCACAGCAGGGCGCCGGTGGTGTAGACCACCAGGCTCTTATCGAGATCCGCGCCGGGCTTCCTCCACATCCTGTACGAGAAGTACACCATCCCGCCGAGGGCGACGCAGGCCCCGATCGCGATGTTGAGGACGTACCACGGGTCGCTGTCCCCGGCCCTGGCGAGTATGAAGGACAGGGAGTCCATGAACGTGCCGTCCAGGATCTCCGGGATGTAGATGACGAACGCGGCGATCCCGGCGCCGAGGATCGTGAGCAGGGTGTCCCTGCGGACCGTGCCCCTCTCCATTCCCTTGTAGATCACGAAGATCAGCAGCACGAAGATGGCGAACATCGGGAAGAACTTGAGCAGGGCGGCGATGGAGAACAGCACTCCCGGGAGGAACCTGTAGCCCCTGATGAGGAGCAGGACGATCAGGATCATCAGCAACCCGTTCATCGGGTCGAACATGGCCTGGATGCCGCTCGTGTATATGACGAGTGGTCCGAGCATCCAGATGGCCGCACCGACGCAGGCCTTCCTGTCGTCGCCGCCCAGGTCCCTGACGAGGGTGAAGATGAGGTAGGCGGTGACGGCATCGATGATGATCAGCGGGACCTTCATGGCGATGGTGAACGCCGTGGTCGTGATCGTGGCGGAGTGCCCGATGGCATCCGATGCCTCTATGGGCAGCATCTCCTCGTACCTGTAGCCGAAGGCATCGAGGGACTCGATAGGCGCCAGATACAGGGATTCCGTTCCCAGCAGGTATCCCCAGACCGGGGTGTAGTAGTATCCGGCCATGCCGTAGAGGCCGTTTCCCGTGCGGATGTTCTCCAGGATGACTCCCCAATGGTAGATGTCGTAGTCGTACGTCAGGAGCGGAGCTAAGACAAGGCGTATCGCGACACCGATGAATATGACGATCGCGAGGCCTTTGATGCCCGTCATCCAGGCCAGGCGCACCTCGGGGAGATGTAGCATAGTGGCTGACATTGGTTATGATTATAAAACGCATCCGCAGGTACCTGTTCGGTGCCTCTTCATGCTGCAGGTGGGCGTCTCGGTCCAATCCACGCGGACCTTCCCGCAATCATCCACCGACGGCCTCCTGGCCCTGCCCCAGAACCATCCCTTCCATGAATAGGGGGTTTCATATCCGGTGGCCCTGAGGACGATGTACTCCGATCCCTCCCCACCCTCTATGGACGCCTCCACCGTGGGCTGGGCGCGGACGATCTCTGACATCCTGGCTCTTATGCGGGATATGTCTTCCTCCGACGGTCCGATCCCGGTGGGGGAACCATCGGCATCCACCCCTATGTAGACGGTGCAGCGGTTGTACCTGTTCAGCATGGCGGTCATGGACCTGAGCGCCATGTCCAGGCCATCCATCGAGTCGACGAACTCGACGGTCTCCGATTCCGATACCGGGATCATTCCTGCCCGTCTTCCTTGGAGAGGTTCCTCCAGGTGATGATCGCCCTCTGGATGGCGGTGGCGTTGCCGACCACGGCGAACCAGATCATCATGATCTCCATCCAGCAGATGTCGAAGCCTGCGATCTCGAAGGATCCGTATCCGACCAGGCACATGATGACCTGGATGAACGGGAATAGGGTGGATAGGACGACCCTGTCCGCCCTCCCGAGCAGGCCGGCGTAGAGCCTGGGGGCACCGATGGCCTGGGCCTGGGTGCCCATGTAGGACGTCAGCAGCACGCCTATGATGGCGAACATACCCAGATAGGGATCGCACCATGCGCTGAAGGCCACTCCGCCGATCATGAACACGTCGGCGTACCTGTCGAAAACGTGGTCCAGGTAGTCGCCTTTCCTGCTGGCCTTGCCGGAGAGCTTGGCAACCTTCCCGTCGAGCGCATCGAAGTAGCCGGAGACCAGGACCATTATGCCGCCGAGGAGCAGCACCCACAGGTAGACGTCCTCGTCCTTCTCGATGTACCATCCGCTGAAGTAGAACAGCAGCCCGCATACGAGCGCGAGGATCAACCCTATCCACGATATCGTGTTGGGATTCACGTTGATGAGCTTCTTGGCAACCGGCGTCAGGGCGAAATCCGCCCTCGCCCTCTGTCCGTCTAGAACCATGTTCGGCCTCCTATGGGACGATTGATGGGATAACTTGACTTTATTGTTATTGCCGGACCGGTCCTATAACCTTCGGGTCGTTTATATATAAGCATGAATTAATGCCAGATTATGTTCAATGCGGAGGGGCCTGTTGGCGGTAAGGGATACAGAACCGCCTTGCTGGCCGTGATTATGGCGATAGCGATTTCCATCGCGTGCATCGCGTTATCGGATGATCCGGGTACGGAATCCTATGCTGATACCAGCGGCTCCTGCGGCGATCATATGACCTGGGCAGTGGCGGGTGATACGCTGACCATCACCGGGTACGGGGCGATGACCGATTATAATAATACGTCGAACAGGGCTCCGTGGTATTCAACGGGGTTCAAGGCGATCGTTTTCGTTAGCACCGATCCAGGGATCACACATATCGGCAACTATGCTTTCTATTACTGTAGCGAAGCTACAACAGTTACAGATTTTCCAGGTACAGCGACAACTATCGGCAGCAATGCTTTCTACCGTTGCACCAAGCTCACGGGCCCCATATCCCTCTCCGATGCTGTAACGTCGATCGGCAGTAGCGCATTCGAAGGTTGTGGAGAACTAACAGGCCAGCTCCCGAAATTCAGTAATCTGACCGCGTTGGGCGACCGTGCATTCAGAGACTGCGGAAAACTCACGGGTTCCATCGACTTCACCGGCTCCGCTCTTACGTCTTTGGGCTCGGAGGCATTCAGCGGCTGCTCCAGCTTGAACGGGACCCTTACTCTGCCTAGCGGTTTGACATCCATACCGGGTCATGCCTTCAGAGGATGCTCCGGTCTCACCGGCGGCTTATCGATCCCCTCCAACGTCACGTCGATAGGCGACCATGCATTCGATGGGTGCACCGGCCTCAATGGTGTTTTCACACCCCCAACGGGGAATTTCTCGATCGGAGAATTTGCGTTCAGCGATTGTAAAAACATTACAGGTTCGCTTCCGGAGTTAACAAAAGTGACCGTTCTGTCGAGGGGTGCTTTCTATAAATGCTCCGGTCTCACCGGCCCCATTGATTTCACCGGCACCTCCTTCACGGCAATCGAGGATTCCGTTTTCAACGGCTGCTCCGGGCTAACCAGTATCACATTCCCCGCAAATCTGACATCCATAGGTGCTTCCACCTTCAGCTTATGCACCGGTCTCACCGGCGGCTTATCGATCCCCTCCAACGTCACATCGATCGGCAACTCTGCGTTCTATAAGTGCACCGGCCTCAATGGTAACCTATCGCTGCCTTCAGGCATACAATCGATCGGGGACAGTGCTTTCTACAATTGCGCGGGGCTGACCGGATCGCTCCCGACAATGAGCAGTCTCACAACATTGGAACAGAGCGCATTCCAGAATTGCTCAAGTCTCACCGGCGGCATCAACCTAACCGGCAGCTCCATCACTGAAATCAAATATGGGACCTTCAAAGGCTGCTCCCACCTCGATGGCACGCTGACACTGCCCTCTGGTTTGACGGAAATACTTAGTTATGCGTTCGAGAATTGTGAAAACCTCAGCGGGGCCCTCGCGCTACCCTCCGGCCTGCAGAAAATCGGCGTTGCAACATTTCATGGATGCAAGAGTTTCACCAGTTTATCGATCCCCGCCACCGTCACGGACATCGGTATCGCAGGCTCCACCGGACCCGGGACGTTCGAAGGATGCAGCGGACTCACGGGGAGCCTGACCATTCCTGCTAATACGACATTAATCGGTCATAAGGCGTACTACGGATGCAGCGGACTCACGGGGAGCCTGACCATACCTGCCGCTACGACGGAAATCGATGCCAGCGCCTTCAGCGGCTGCTCCCACCTCGACGGCACTCTGACGTTCCAGGGATCTACGGTTACTCTGGGGAACAATGCCTTCCAGGGAACCAACTTCCTGACCATCGACCTCACTTCCTGCACAAGCC
>CAMMYR010000052.1 GCA_946528255.1 uncultured Methanomicrobiales archaeon
TGATGAGGGCGGCGTTCTTCACCAGACCGCAGTTCTGACCCTCGGGGGTCTCGGACGGGCACAGCCTGCCCCACTGGGTGGGGTGCAGGTCACGGGCCTCGAAGTGGGGCTGGCTCCTCGTCAGGGAGGAGGTGATCCTCCTGAGGTGGGACATGGCGGACAGGTTGGAGGTCCTGTCGAGCAGCTGGGACACTCCGGCGCGGCCGCCGACCCAGTTTCCGGTGGCGAGGGCGTGCAGGAGCTTGTGGGTGAACAGGTCCGGGCGGATGGAGGAGGCGATGTTGACCTCGCTCTTCTTCCTGCCCCAGTTCCTCTCGAGCTGGTACTTCAGGTCCTTCATGAGAGCGCTGAAGCTGGTCCTGAAGAGGTCCTCCATGAGGTCCCCGGACAGCTTGAGCCTCTTGTTGGCGTAGTGGTCCTTGTCGTCCTCCTTCCTGATGCCGAGGCTCAGCTCCAACACGGAGCGGGCGATACGGCCGAGGAAGATGGCCTTCTTCATGCGGCAGTCGGGGGTGTCCCCGAGGTGCGGCAGGAGCGAGCGGTCGAGGATGCTCTCGACCTTCTTCGTCCTGTACTCCTTCGCCTGACCGGCGGCGAAGTTCCTCTCCAGGAACAGGATGGCGTCATCCTTGGTGTGGAAACCGTTGGGGGCGTACGCCTTCTTGTCGTTGGAGGCCTCGATGTTGGCGTAGACGATGTTCGTCATGGCCTCATCGGAGACGATGGTCTCGAAGATCTCCTGGTCCTTCTCCATTCCGAGGGCCCTCATGAGGGCGACCAGCGGGATGGAGCCGGATGCGACGGGGACGGAGACCATGATGGTGCCGTCCTTCTTCTTCTCGACCAGGGTGAGCGCGCGGTAACCCTCCTTCTGGGAGAACACCTTGGCGGTCTCCAGGGAGGTGCCGTACTTGTCGTTGTACTCGACCATGACCCTGTTGGGGGCCAGGTCCTCGAGCGTGATGAGGACCCTCTCGGTCCCGCCGATGATGAAGTATCCGCCGGGCTCCCTGGGGTCCTCCTTCTCCCTCACGAGCTCTGCGAGGTACTCGGAGTCGGAGAGGGCGCGCTCCATGTGCTTCTCCATGTTGGATTTCTCGAGGTTGCATCCCTTGGACCTGACCATCATGGGCAGGTCTCCGACGTGGATCCATCTCTCGTTCTCGGGGATGTCCTTCTCGACGCCGTCCTCGTATACGTCGAAGCGGACGTAGATGGGGGACATGTAGTTGAGGTTCCTGAGCCTGGCCTCCATGGGGGTCAGCTCGTGGCAGTAACCGTTGGCCTCCATGACCTTGGGCTCGTCGATGCGGATGGTGGGCTTGGCCTGCTGGTCGACCCTGCCGTCCTCATCCCTCCTCCTGCCGATGCGGATCTCGATGTCCCTGTCGCCGGTGCGCTCCTTGTCGAGCTTGATGATGCCGCGCTCGGCGTCATCGGTGGGCACGCGGATGTCGTCGACGATCCTCTGCATCCTGCTGTTGGGGTTGTCAGGGGTTGCGAGGAAGTCGTTGAAGGACGAGATGTGGTGGTTGACGATGTTGTGCTCGTTGAAGTATAGCTTTACCAGGTCCCTCATGTTCATCCCCTCGTCACGAGCCTGTACGCCACGAACTCCTGGGCGGTCTCGCTCTTCCTTACGATTTTGATGACGGAACCCTCCTCGATCGGACGTCCGTGGATGTTCTCGAGGACTTTGATTCCGGGATCGCTCTTCTTAATCTTCGGGAGCTGGTCGCGAGTGATGCCCTTCTCGGAAAGCATCTTCGCAGCCTCCTCATCCGTAAGAAGATGATGTTCAGGCACCAACCTGTGCTTAAGCACGTTAAACTGTACGTTCTCTGTTGCCAAATGATTCACCTACTTTTGCCCAGCCCGGTCAGCTGGAAATCGGTTTTCGAGAAATACTGCAATTGAATTCCCCATACTTGATCCGCCGTTGATCGCTCATGAAGCACCGCGCCGAAGCGCGTCACATTCTTCCATTCATCCCGTCCCACCCTACCTATATTAGATAGATAAAGGGATGATACGGCAACGCCCATACATGAACTATGATATAAAACTATCGGAACGGGAAATCCCATCCGGAAGGCATTTCCCGGGCCTTTCCGCGGGTTATGCATAGCAGAGCGCTATAAAAGCACTTCCGGGGGCGGGGAGGGACCTGCGGAGCGGTCCCGGTCCCTCTCCCTCCGGGGCCTCGTCCCTTGACCGCCTTCCTGCCCATGATGAGCAGCAGGGCGGAGTTGACCACGACGGCCACTGAGCCCACGTTGTGGACGATCGCGCCCTCGACCGGGCCGAGGACGGCGAACATAGCCAGAGCGACCGCCATGAAGTTCCAGCACAGCGAGAACGCGATGTTCACGTTGATCTTGGATCTCATCTTCCTGCACAGGGCGATGATGTGGGGGACCTCGTCCACCCTATCGCCCACCAGGACCATGTCGGCGGATTCGACGGCTATGTCGGTTCCGGCGCCCCCCATGGCGATGCCTATCCAGGCCTTGCGGAGGGCCGGTGCGTCGTTCACGCCGTCGCCGATCATGCAGACCTTGGAGCCGCCGTCCTGCATATCCTCGATGCGTGCCAGCTTGCCCTCGGGCGTGCACCCTGCGACGAATTCCGCTATCCCGGCTTCGGCGGCCATGTGGCCGGCGGCGCGCTCGTTGTCCCCGGTCAGCAGGACCGTGCGGACGCCCATGGAGTTGAGCTCGGATACGGTCTGCTTGGACTCTGGCCTTATCGTATCAGACAGTGCCAGATATCCTGCGTACTCCCCGCCTACGGCGGCGAAGGCGATGGTGCATCCGGTCTCGTACATCCGCTCGGCTTCCTCCCTTGCGGACTCCGTCACGTCAACGGATGCTTCCTTCATCATCTCCATGTTGCCCACGAGGACCCGGGTCCCGCCGACCACGGCGCGGACCCCCCTGCCCACGGTGATCTCGAACTCCTCCGGCTTGGAAATCTCCGCTCCGGCCGCGCGGTAATGCTCGGTGATGGCCTTCCCGAGCGGGTGCTCGGAGAGGGATTCCGCGGACGCGACCATGGAGGCGAAGCGGGCTGGATCGATGATCGGGGTTGCCCTCGCTACGGAGGGGTTGCCCTCGGTGATGGTACCGGTCTTATCGAAGGTGACAGCATCGACAGATGCCGTGCGCTCGAGGGCATCGCCATCCCTCACCAGTACCCCGTGCCTGGTGAGGTTGCCCATCGCGGCCACCACTGCCGTGGGGGTCGCGAGGATGAAGGCGCAGGGGCAGAACACGATCATGACCGTGACCGCCCTGTAGATATCAGTGGTAACGATGTAAGTTGCGAGTGCCAGCACCATGACCAATGCGACGAGGTAGGTGGCCCACCTGTCGGTTATGCGGACCACGCGGGTCTTCTCCGCATCCACCGATGCGGCGAGCTCCGCGAGCCTCTGCATGGAGGAGTCCCCTGAGGCCTTGGTCGACCTCATGTCGAAGGATCCCATCTGGTTCATGGTCCCGCTATATACCTCGTCGCCGGGGGCCTTGTCCACCGGGACGGATTCCCCCGTGAGGACCGCCTGATCGATGGATGTGGTACCGGAGACTATTACGCCGTCCACGGGGACCGACTCGCCGGGGCGGACCCTCAAGATGCTGCCCACTGGCACTTCCTCCACCGGGACCTCCTTCTCGTAGTCGCCGTCCACCATGCGGGCGGTCTTTGGGGTTAGGGAGACCAGCTTCTCCAGGCCCTTGTTGGCCTTGGCCGCGGAGATGTCCTCCAGCAGGCCGCCGATCTCCATGATCAGCGCTACCTCTCCGGCGGCGAACCATTCCTGCAGGCAGACGGCCGCGATGATGGCCATCGCGACCAGCACATCCGCCTTTATGTCGTGGCGGAGCACCAATCCGGTGATTGCATCCCAGAGGATGGGGGCTCCGCACAGGATGATCGCCACCCATGCTATGTCGATCGGGAGATCCAGGACCTCGAAGAACGAGAGGACGAGGGAGACCGCCGATATCACCAGGAGTAACACCGAGCGCTTCACATCATCCCCGAGGAAGTCTGAAACTGCCGACATTCTATCGGATGCATGGTCTTGCGTTATGCGGATTTATAGCTGTCCGTGTTACCGGGGCCCGATGCATACGCTTCCGCGGAAATGCATACCCGATTGGCACGATTCCCGTTCCGGTAACACCGGTATGTTATAACAAAAGGATTCGTGTTACCGATTCCGGCCGCGGATATCACGTTTCCCCGAATGTTATGCTGAGATTATGCGCTCCCACGTCCGGGGACCCGAGCCAATCATCATATACGCCGCAGGCAATCCGGTAGCATGAGATCCGGTTACGTCTGGGGAAAGAAGCTGGCCTTGGTCATCATAGACCCGCAGCGCAAGTTCTCGCTCGATCTGCCCGATTGGGCATCCCGCAGGGACTCGGCCGTGGCCGGGATCAACGCCTTCGCGCGCATCTTCAGGGAGAACGGGGCGCCCGTGGTCTTCATCCACTTCGACGGCGCATCCCACACCGGATACCCCGGAGACGACGGCGACGAGTGGCTCCAGGGCATCGAGACCGATCCTTCAGATATAGTGGTCCACAAGCAGAACATGAGCTGCTTCAAGCAGACCGAGCTCGAGGAGGTGCTCAGATCCAGGGGCGTGGACTGCGCCGTGTACACCGGCATGCTGACGGAGTACTGCGTCATCAGCACCTACTTCGGATCCTCGGAGAGGAGCATATTCCCATATCTGGGCGAGGGCGCACTCATCCCGTACAACGCCGAGGGGAACAAGGCCGCCGAATTGATCTGCAACACCGTGGACATAGCGGTGGCGGAGAAGTTCCTGAAAGGGGAGCAGCCGGAGATCAGGCTCGAGGACGTCATCCGATTCCGCACCAACGGCCCCCGCATACAGTGGTCCTGGATATGGCGTCCATAGTTTTTACCGTTGAAATGGAAGAGAATCTCAAACACAGCTTCGAGGTTGTCTGCGATTCTCTAGGGATCGGAGTATCGGAGGCGGTCAGTCTATTCGCCACGGCGGTTGTGAACGAGGGGCGCATACCTTTCGAGATCGATGACCAGCCACCATCAAGAGGAGAAGCCCTTGGGTTCTTCGAACTGGGAAGGTCGCAGGCGCAAGCCAACAATCCCGATGGTATGACTCTTGATGAGATCAATGCTGTAATTGCCGCAGCCAGAGCTCAGATGGATTTGTGTTAAAATGGCGGGCCTGAAGGAACCCGCTCGGGTATATTGGCGATTTTAGGGTGTTTTTCCGTGTTCCCATCATTCTAATTATTCTAACTATCCTAACTGCCAGATATTCGTTAGAATAGAATTATCGTGTTAACTAATTGCGTCCACGCAATTATGGATTTTGTTAATTGCGAAAAAACGATTTTACGCAATTATCGATTGCTGAACATACCATCCAGACGATGAAAATCGGACTGGTAAAAGAACACGATGAAGAAATGGCGGGCCTGAAGGAACCCGCATGGTAGACTTATCGTTTTTCCAGGAGTTTCGAAGTTCGGATAATTCTAACTATTCTAACTATTTCAACAGCCAGTGGACTAGTTGGAATAACGATAGATATGGGA